>SVEI01000065.1 GCA_015057445.1 Lachnospiraceae bacterium
GTAATTATGTCACTGTGCGTAATGCTGATTTTGCTTATGTGGATACAGAAACAGCCTTTGAAGAATATTATGGAGACACTGTTAACTTCATTTATTACTTTGACAATATGGATCAAACTACCTTTAATTTCAAGATTATTGAGGGAACACTTCCTGTATCACCTGATGAGATACTTGTGAGAAAGGATAATCTTCATAAGTTTAAGGATGATATTAAGGTGGGGTCAGTTCTTAAGACAGTGGTATATGATGAGGAGGGGAATAGTACACCAGGCAAAAGCTTTACTGTATCAGGTATCATTGATTACGACTGTGTCAATGACCTTGAAGTGTATAACAGTATATTTTACTCTCTTGGAGCTGATGATATGAACATGTCAGCCTTTATTAGGTTCGACAAAAGAGGAGATTGGAATAAGCTTGCTTATAACCTTGCTAAGGATGTAGATGTGGATGTAAGTAAGAATCATATATACTATATCAATGAGGCTATAGGAACCTTTTATTTAAATCCTAACTTTCAGGGAACCTCATATGCTGCTATGTTTCTTATGGTTATGCTATTTGTGGGATATATAGCAATGGTTATGGTAAGAGGTCTATTCACAGCAAATCTTTTCGATAATGTAAGAGAATTCAGCATACTTAAGGCTATGGGAGCCACTGATAAGAAGATTAAGGATATATTTAAGAGAGAGATTTACACTGAAGGATTAATCGCATTTGCTATAGGTGTAGTGTTAAGTGAGATAGTATTCTTTATCCTTGAGAATGTTGTTCATGTGTATGGCTTTAACTTTGATTTTAGCCTACCTGGATTTATAGTTGGATTCCTGTTCCTATATCTTACTATTGCTTTGGCCATCATAGAACCACTTAGTGTACTTAAGAAGGTGCCTATAGTAGAGGGTATTAAGAGCAATTATGCTATTAACAATGCAAAGGATAAGAAAAGAGGCGGAAAGCTTTTCAGAATCTTTGGAGTAGAGGGTGAGTATGCCTATAAAAACATTAGACGTAATAGTAAGGGATTCTGGAATGGTGTGGCAACCTTTGCAGTTAGCGTGCTTCTCATAACAGCGCTTATTACTGGTGGGGCAAATATTGCGGAGATGATTGACTTTGAAGCAGGCGGAACAGACAGAGAACTTGCATATGATTACTGGACTAGCAGTGTACCAGTGGATGAGCAACAAACCATAGATAAGTGGCAGGATATACTTTTAGGTAAGGAGTTTATAGCGGATGTAGATCCTGGATATAGTTATGCTACCTTCGGTAAGGATAAAGAAGCAGTAATTCAGTTTAGCGAAGAGGCAAAATATGGTATGAAGATATTAGGCTGGGGACCATCAGAAGAGGTGGCGACTGTATTACTTTATACTGATGAGCAGTTAGAAAAGCTGGATAAGTATATGCTGGATGGGACTTCTGCTATGGAATTGAAGCAGGGGGGAGTTATCATCTGTAGGGATTATACTTATTATGATGAGCAAAAAGGTGATAATGTAACTGTGCCACTTTATGAAGCAAAGGTTGGAGACAAGGTTGATATAATTAATCCTAAATTCGTGGAGGATAAGAGGAGTCAGCTTGAACTAAAAGATGAGGTTGCAGCCGAGAACTATATGAAGGTGGAGATTAGGGGAATGTGTAGTCAACCTCTTGGTTATGGTGGTATAGGAACCTTAATTATGTCCTATGATTATGTGGTAAATGAGTTTGGTATAGATGCAAGTAAGTTTTTTGATGGATTTTTGATTAAGGCTGATGAATCCTTCAAGATAACAGATATGCCAGCACTTGAGACTGTAATATATGAGGAGACAAATCAGACAAATTATGAATTTATGAGTGCGACTATGTGGCTTGATGCACAGATGGGTTCTATGAAAGTTATAGTGGCTTGCATAGCTGGATTCCTTCTTCTTATGGGAATTATAAGTGTCCTTAATAATATGATTAACGAACAGCAAGTAAGACGCCAGGAGGTTTCAATTCTTAGAGCGGTAGGTATGAGTAAGAAGAAGCTTAACAAGATGCTTATATTAGAAAAGGTTATAATGGGCTTCTTTGCATGGATTATAGGTACTGTGTTTGGCGTGTTATTTGTAAGGGTGCTGCTTATAGGAGTTCTCTATATGACCGAAGCACCTATGGTGTATAGTGTGGGTGGATATCTTGTGACAGGTGTTGCCATAACAGCAATTATGGTGCTTATGTCTATGATAACAGTGGTTTCTATGGGCAAGATGGATATTACTGAGGGAATTAGAAATGCGGAATAAGATAACATAGAAGGATTGGAATTGCCAAACTAGTTTAAAAATAAATCTAATTTATAGTGAGTTTTTCTTAAATTTGGTGTTAACATATCTCTAATTAGTGTCGAAATAAATCTATGAAAATACACTTTGTAGGAGGACTACTATGATAGGATGGATTATTAATATCATTATGAGTGGTATTGCAGGATGGTTAGCAGGCAAAATCATGGGTTCAAACTTTGGTGTTATTGTTAACATCATCTTAGGAATTGTTGGTGGAGCAGCTTTCAATGCAATCTTCGGAGTAATTCTTAATTTTGGTGGAATTCTCGGTGGACTTGTTAGTGGTGTTATCGGTGCCTGTGCACTTATCGCAGTCGGTAGAGCAATTAAAAAGGGCTAAGGAATATACCTTAGATAAAGAAGCGGAACAGTCGGTGGCTGTTCCGCTTCTTTTAGTTGTATAAACAATTAACTATGTAGATTTGTGCTAGAATGATAATTTGATGAATACAGCTTATTTGATCGCTAATGTGTTAAAATCACAATGTTAAAATTCTTAATGTAAAAAAAGGTATTGAAAAAATAGTGATATTGTGAAATTATAAAACCATGTTATTATTTAAGGAGAAGAAAGATTTATGGATGGAGAAAAGAAAAAAATTATTGCAATAGTTGTATTTTTTATTGCTATTATAGTGGCAGCTATTCTTGCAGAGCTTGATACAAGGGATTATGAATACATCAATCCTGTGGAGCTTCAGGCAGTGGTAACAGATAAGCAAGCAATTAAAAAGTCCAGCAAGGTGGGGAATGATGCAGGCAAGAAGAACAAGAGCTCTAACTACGATTACTATGTATATGTAGAGCTTGAGGATGGAGAAGAAGTGAAGCTTAAATGTAGTAGGAAGTCTGAATATGAGAAATATAGTGAGGGACAAAATATAACTATTATCCGTGAGGAATTACACGATGATGGAGAGTTCTTGCAGATGGTATATTCATTTAAGGAATAATTATTAGGAGACAACAAATGAGTAAGATTCTTATAGTAGAAGATGACAATGATATAAACGGTATGATTAATGTAGCTCTTAGTAAAGAGGGCTATGAATGTGTTAGCGCATATTCTGGGACGGAAGGTTTGCTAAGACTTGAGCATGAGGATTATGATTTGGTAATCCTTGATCTTATGCTTCCTGGCGTAGATGGCAATGAGGTTTTAAAAAGAACTAGGGAGAAGAAGAACGTTCCTTTTATAGTTTTATCTGCAAAGGATGAGCTAGATACCAAGGTTGAGCTACTTACATTAGGTGCAAATGATTACATGACCAAACCATTTGAGATTAAGGAGCTACTTGCCAGAGTGCAGGTTCAGCTTAGATTGAGTAGTGTTACAGCAGCAAATGTTGCTGGTGGAATGAATGCAGATGGCAATGGTGTAGACGGTTCTATTACAGGAACTGCTGTAAAACAAACCCTTGATTACAAAGAACTAAGCTTAGACTTAAATGGCAAATCCCTAGATGTAAATGGAAATCAAGTATCCTTAACAGCACAGGAATATAAGATTATGGAACTGTTCCTAAAGAATCCAGGAAAGGTTTTCTCTAAGAATGAGATATACGAATATGCCTGGGATGATTACTATATGGGTGAGGATAAGACCATATATGTACATATTAGTAACATCAGACAGAAGATGAAGAAGTATACTGAAAATGAGTATATAGAGACAGTTTGGGGATTAGGATTTAAGCTATAAATACATTTTTAAAATTGTCTTTAAAATTTCTTTAACATTTCTTGGTTTTATATTAAGAAACATATTGTATTATGATATCAGCAACTGAGAGAAAAATTAGGTTGCTGATATTTTCACGTATAGGATTTTTCAAAAGGAGAAATGATGACTATGGAATATGTAGTTAGCACAAAGGGTATTACCAAGGTATATGGTAAGCACACAGCGGTAGACAATGTTAGTCTTCATATAAAGCGTGGAGAGATTTATGGCTTTATAGGAAGAAATGGTGCAGGTAAAACGACATTTATGAAGATGCTTACAGGACTTGCAGCACCAACAGCAGGAGAGATAAGTCTCTTTGGTAAGACAGGAGAGGCTGTAAAAAGTCAGTCTGAGAGAGTTGGCAATCTTATCGAGGACCCGGGACTTTATCCACAGTTTTCCGGATACCAGAATCTTAAGTGTAAGTGCCTTGCTCTTGGAATTCATAAGGAGGGCTACATAGAGGAGCTGCTTGCTATGGTAGGTCTTGAGAATGCGGCTAAGAAGAAGGTTAAGAAGTACTCTCTTGGTATGAAGCAGAGACTTGGAATAGCCATGGCACTGGTTGGGGGACCAGACCTGCTTATTTTAGATGAGCCTATTAACGGACTTGACCCACAGGGTATTGCAGAAGTTAGAGATATTCTTCTTAAGCTTCGTGACGAGCAGAATATGACTATCATGATATCAAGTCATATCTTAGAGGAGCTTTACAAGATAGCGGATACATTTGGCATAATTAACAAGGGTAAGCTTATTCAGGAGCTTAGTAAGGAGGAGCTTTCTTCCAAGTGTAGCGACTACATAGAGCTTAAGTGTGATGACACATCTAAGGCTTGTCCGGTGCTTGATGGTATGGGAATTAGTGATTACAAGGTAGTGGGTAATGACACTATTTACATCTATGAACAGGTAGATAATCTGGGAGCCATAAATAAGGCTTTGGCAAATGCGGATGTTATGGTCAATCTCTTAAATGTAGTGCAGGAGAGATTAGAGAATTATTTCTTAGAGTTAGTAGGAGGTGAGGAGAATGCTTAATCTTATTAGAATGAATAATTACAGAGTGAGACATATGACTTGTATGTATGTGTTGGTTATAATAATTTGTCTTTTTGCAGTGTTCTCCATATCCACAATTAGTTTTACTGCTGATGATATGGCTGCAGGAACCTATGAGGATTATGAAGGCATGGCTCAAGCTATGGAGGCTGGATGGAATGAGGCAGAGGCGGAAGCAATGGCTAAGGAGAATGCAGATGAGGATGCTGAGGTTAAGATAGGAGTTACTATTACAGAAAAGGAAGGCTATGATGAGGATAGCGAAAAGAAAAGCGACGCCTATAACGCAGGCTATGAGGCTGGCCAGGAAATAGCTATGAACTTTGGTATATATTCAAATCAGCCAATCCGTCCAGATGGTACGGTAAGCTCATATATTGCCTACCTCTATGAGGATATATCCAGTGGTATATTACTTATATTTATGACTATTGCAATTGTGCTTTTCTTTAACAGAGAGCAAAATAGTGGGTTTGTGAAAAATATTGCAGCTAAGTCTGTATCAAGAGCAAGCATCTACTTCTCAAAGTTCATATCTATGATTTTATATATGTTATTTACCTTTGTGGTTATTGCCGTTGCGGAATATATAGCCCTTATGGCATACTACCATGGTGACCTGACCTTTGGTATGGATGTTATGGATGAATTTCTTCCGAAAATATTAGTAATTATCTTGCTTCATATAGCCTTCTTAAGTGGTGTGGTTATGGTAACAACTTTAACCAAGAGTAGCACTATGGGTATTACCATTGGAATGTTAGCCAATACAGGTTTTTCATCTTTTATAGTACTATTTATCAGAGCAAAATTTGATTTTGATATTAGCGATTATCTTATCAATTACAACTTAACTAGGGTAAATCTTGATTCAGGTAGTGAAGTGGTTAACCATGCACTTTTAGTTGGAATTATTACCATCATAGTTTATAATGTAATTGGTTGTACTTGGTTTGCAAAGAGGGATATAGCGTAAGCAGGTTTCTCGGTATCAGTTAAATAGGGGATTTGCTGTGGATAAATCAGTTTGGATTCTGCTAGGTGTAAATTTGAAAATGATGGTACGGAGTAGATAGTTAATATGAAAATAGGAATTATAGTAGTGCTTGTTATAGTACTTCTAGCTATCACAATCAAATACATATTATATAGGCGACAGATGCTTTTAATCTGTCGCCAAATTCAGTTTGTTAGCGAGGATATAACTAATCACAGAGTTAGAACTGATCTTACTGAAAAAGAGCTGGTGGAACTTGCTCAGCTACTTAATGAGATGAGCGATAAGCATAACAAGGAATCAGTGGAGCTTATTAATAAGGATAGACGTCTTAAGGAAACTCTAACTTCGGTATCTCATGATATAAGAACTCCACTTACCTCTCTTAAAGGATATTTTGAGCTTCTTATGTCTGAGGAGGATACGGATAAAAAGCTTCAGTATGCGGGAGTTATGAATGAGCGTATGGATAATCTGTCAGACCTGCTTGATGAGCTTTTTACCTACACCAAGCTGCAGAATCAGGATTACAAGCTTGAATTAGAGGAATGTGATATGACTAGATTGGTGTTAGATACAATCTTTTCATTTTACGAGAGCTTTAAGCAGGCAGGTATTGAGCCTATGCTTGACATAGAAGAGAAGAAACATATAGTAATGGCTAATGATGTGGCTATGAAAAGAGTTATATCTAACATAGTAAAAAATGCTGTGGTTCACGGTGTTGGACAGCTGGAGATAGGCTATGGCGTGGAGTTAAATACTGGAGACCAGGTTAGGGATAAAATTGGTGATAAATCAGGCAAAGAGCCAGGTGGTAAGATATATTTCATCTGTAAAAATAAGGTGGCCCATCCAGAGGATATTGACGTAACCCAAATCTTTGATAGATTCTATAAGGCTGACAAGGCAAGAAGTGAGAAGTCCACAGGACTAGGCCTTGCTATAGCCAAGGAATTTACAGAGAAGATGGGAGGTAGTATCAAGGCAGAGCTTGAGGGCAACTTTTTTGCGGTGAAGCTTATTTTTGATGTAAAGAGATGATGATAGTGAAAAAAATACTAGTTTTCATATATTACAAAGGGATTAAGAGTAGAAAAATTAATGTTTTCTACTCTTTTTTACATTATTTTTATTTTAAAAGTCATATTATCATATTTACCAGCATACAATGTATAAATTGGAGAAGTATAACTGGATATTGTACAAGGTAGATAAGGGCCTGGGTAGGTCGTGTTTTGGTAGCGTAAAGAATAGGAATGTAAAGGAGGACATTATGATTATTTCAAACGGAATTAACACAAATGTTGACGCTACAGCTAATGCACAGAGGATGACAACAGGAAGTAAAAATGTACAGGCTTTAAATGCACAAATGGCAGCAACTCAGACTACAAAAAGTAGTAGTACGGTAGGCAGTGAATCTTTAGGCGTAGTGTTAAACTTAAGTGGAGCACTTTCTGCCAACATGAACAGAGTTGCCACTACATATTCCTCATCAACGACTCTAAAGATGGGAAGTCAGGGCTCAGCAGTTAGAGTTCTGCAGACAAAGCTTACTGAACTTGGCTATAGTACCAAGGGAACTGACGGAATATTTGGCAATAACACTAGAAATGCTGTTATTGAATTCCAGAGAGCTTATGGACTTGATGCAGATGGTATCGTAGGAAATGCAACAAGGAATCAGATTAATACTTGCTATACAAATCACTTAAACAATGTGCTTTCTGTGGGAAGTAGAGGAAGTAATGTAAAGAAGCTCCAGGAGAATCTGACAAAGTTAGGCTATAACACCTACGGTGCGGATGGTATATTTGGAAATAACACTAAGAAAGCAGTTTTATCATTTCAAAGAGCCAATAATTTGTCAGCAGATGGTATTGTAGGAGCAAATACTCATAAAGCTATTAATGCAGCTCTTGAAAGATTAAAGAACAAGCCTATTGATAATCCAGTAGATATAGATACAAGTGACTTAACTGCTAAACAGGCTAAGATGATAGAAAACCTTAAGAACGATACATCTCTTGGTTTGACTTCAACGAAGAAGACTGCAATGCTGACAGCAGCTGAACGACTCTTAAGCGAGGGTTATGAGGTGGAATTTGTGGCAGGAGTATTAGGAAATATTCAGGCTGAAGGAAGTCCTGGAATATTTGAAAGCTCAAACTATTCTAATCCTAACAACAGACCTAGCTATCTAAAATATATGGACAACAACTTTAACTATCGCAGTGAGTTTTCTGGTAAAACTATTAGTCAGGTTGGTATTGACAAAGCGGTGACTCTCCAGGAAAAGGCAGAAAATAGTGGCTTTGCAGGAAAGTTTGGACTTGGAATGATTCAGTGGACAGGCTCAAGAACAACAGGCTTACTTCAGGCTTATGAAAAATACTGTAGCTCAAACTATCCAACAGTAGAAGAATGCGCTAAAGCAGAAGCGAACTACATAGTGGACGAGCTTCAGGGCTCACATAGCTACGTATATAGTAACTGGAAGAAGGGAAATATGACTGCTCAAAGTGCAGGTGAAATAGTTTGTAGACAGTATGAGGTGCCTGCAAATATTGACTATCAGGCAAGAACACGTGGTCAAAATGCAAATGCAATTTACAATGTAATGATGAAATAAATATACAAGCACAAAATGCGTAAACTCTTTTTTAGGAGCTTACGCATTTTTTAATGGATGTCGTGCCTTGCATTTTTATGCAATGATTACATAGCAGATGAAAATGCAATTACAAATATAATTCCCAAAGCTGTAAACAGTACTCCAAGAAAAATGAGTACAGTGTGCACGCCAAATTTTCTTTTTGGATCAATAAAATCATTAGGTTGATATGGATTTATAAGTAATTCTACGCTGTCACCAGGATTTACACGTCGTATACTAGAGTGAGAGTTGTTCATAAGTCTATATATTTGACCACGATAGTATATCTCGTAGATAGGACAGTACATAGTTCTATGATGACCATCGCTATAGCTTGTGTAACTATCTAAACCTACACAGGTTCCATATACTTTTTCGGTGCAACGTTTTTTCTTGGCTCTAGTTATAAAAATACTGATAATAATAAATGTAATTCCAAGCAATGCGAAAATGCCAGCTATCAAAAATGGAAATATGTCTTCTATATATATTTTGTTCAAAATCATATTAAGTCTCCTTTAAATAAAACTATATACATATTATCGCAGAATGTATGCTTTGACAATATTTTGCACTTGAATAAATGATTTTGAAATCAACATATTGACAAATGTATATACTAGTGCAATAATGTATATATTGTATATATACAATTTAGGAGTCAGAGCATTTTATGCTCTAGGTTGATTTGCAAATCGAGGAGGAACACCGGTGGATATTATTATTACAAACTCCTCAGATGAACCTATTTATTCTCAGATAACATCTCAGATTAAGGCACAGATTATGAGTGGAGAATTAAAAGAGGGGGACGCCCTTCCGTCCATGCGTACTCTGGCACAGCAGCTTAGAATCAGTGTTATCACTACTAAGCGCGCCTACGAGGATCTTGAGAGAGATGGTTATATTGAGTCTTATACTGGCAGGGGAAGCTTTATTAAAGGCCAAAATAAGGAATTCCTGCGAGAGGAAAATCTGAGAAAGATTGAAAAGTCGCTTATGGATGCTGTGGAGACAGCTAAGGTAAGTGATGTATCAGTGGATGAATTAAAGGAAATGTTGGATTTATTTTACGAGGGTTAATTATCACGAAATAAAGCCAGCGAAAGTGAATGTAAAAATATTTTTCTTAGAGAAAAATACGGAGGATGGCTATGAATGATTTTGAAAATTATGAAAACGCTATAGAGATTCGTGATCTTACAGTAAAATATGATGGATTTACCTTAGATCACATCAACTTCGATGTGGCAAAGGGAAGTATTATGGGATTTATCGGTCAAAATGGTGCCGGTAAGACAACAACTATTAAGTCGATGCTTAATATAATAAAGCGTGACGAGGGAAGCATTAAGATGCTCGGTTTAGATAATATCAAAGACGAGTATGCAATTAAGGAGCAGCTTTCAGCTGTATTTGATGAGCTTCCATTTGATGACCAGCTTAATGCTAAGGATTTGAATTTTATACTTAGAGACGTATATAGAGAGTGGGATAGCAATTTGTACATGGGTTATCTTGATAGATTTGGATTACCTATGAAGAAAAAGTTTGGTGATTTCTCAAAGGGTATGAAGATGAAGCTTCAGATTGCAGCTGCTCTTTCACATAATGCTAAGCTTCTTGTTATGGATGAGGCAACTACAGGTCTTGATCCGGTTGTTCGTAATGAGTGCTTGGATATATTTTTAGAGTATTTGCAGGATGAAAATCACAGTATTCTTATGTCCTCACATATTACTTCAGACCTTGAGAAGGTAGCTGATTCAGTTACATTTATCAATAAGGGAAAGATACTCCTTACAGGATATAAGGATGATGTGTTAGATACTCATGGAGTTATTAAATGTAAAAAGTCTGATTACAAGGAGATTGAACCTGCTGACATAGTTAGTGCTAGAATAACTG
>SVEI01000066.1 GCA_015057445.1 Lachnospiraceae bacterium
TATTATAGTTGTTATATGGACTCATACTCATAAGGAGAAGAATCCATACATTAAAGGTGCATATAAGGGATTCAGCATACCAAGGAGAATACTTAAGGATATTCTTATTACAGGAACTCCACTTATGGTAAATGAGTTCTTATGGGCAGCAGGTATGGCAACTATAGTTCAATGCTACGCGGTTAGAGGATTAGAGGTTGTGGCAGCTCAGAATATTTCATCTACCATAACAAATCTTTTCAATGTAGTTTATATTCAGCTTGGTGCCTGTATAGCCATAGTGGTTGGTCAAAGACTTGGTGCAGGTCTTATTGACGAAGCTAAGGATGTGGCCAGAAAGATGATGTTCTTTAGTGTTGTGGCCTGTGCCTTTGTTGCGGTAATTATGATTATTGTTGGAGGATATTTTCCAGATATATATGAGACAGAAGAGAGTATAAAGGATTTGGCGAGAACATTTATAACCATATCAGCTATAATAATGCCGGTTTGTGCTTTCTGTCATTGTAGCTATTTTACATTAAGATCAGGTGGAAAGACAATTATTACCTTCCTTTTTGATAGTGTTTATACGTGGGTAATTGTAATTCCTGTTGCAACATTACTTGCCAAGTACACTAGCCTGGGGATAGCGCTAGTATTTTTGCTAGTACAAAGCTTAGAATTTATTAAGGCTATAATTGGATTCTTTATGGTAAAGAGTGGAGTATGGCTTAATAATATGGTTGAGGATAAATAAAAATCAGTAGTGTTTTCCATAAAAAAATATTATTTATGAGTATATTATATATAGTTTTAAATTCTTTATTTGAAGAAAGGGAATATGTTTATGGAAAAGAAAAAAGGAAAAAAGAAAACAGGAATAATTATAATAGTTGTAATTTTGATTATATTATTATTTCCAATTCCACTTCATTATAAGGATGGAGGCACTGTTGAATATAAGGCTATAGCATATAGTGTAACAGATTATCATGCTATACACAGTGCAGAGGGTGAATATCTTGTTGGACAAACTATAGAGATTTTTGGTATTGAAGTATTTGATAACACAAGAGTGGAGAAGATTAATTAGAAAACATATGGATTTTTGTAAATTAGAGCAAAATATAATAGATTTGATAGAGGAACAACAGTTAAAGCTAGGTTACCTAAAGGAAACGGTTAGACTCTATTATCCATTAGCATCGCTTAATAATTTCTTAGGAACAAAATGTGACGAGGATGGTATGAGGGAACTTTTGCAAAAGTTTTCGGATAAATGCCAGGGAGAGTTAGGTAAGGTAGGGATAACGAATAGCGGTGAGCGATTTTGTCTAGCTATTCCACCAGAAGGTGCAGAGTATGTGCATAGTAGGATTAATAAAAATGGCTTTCTAGCACAGCTCATTGACGCGGTTAGACATCATGGTTGTACCTTAGAGCAGCTTCTTGAAATATTTAACAGTCATTCTAGACGTGTTCATATGGAAGAGATTTCTAATGGGGAGTTTGACTATCTAATATATTTTGAAGATGGAAAGCCAGATAATTACAGATACTGTGTTGTGACGGAAGGTAATCATGTGACATATCATAGATATACACCGGAGGATTATAAGGATTTCGGGTTTTAAGATATTGTACGGAGGAAAAAATGGGAATATTAGAGCTTTTTTTAGTTGCTGTTGGACTTTCTATGGATGCATTTGCGGTGTCTATATGTAAGGGATTATCATTAGGAAAAATTAAAATAAAACACATGGTAATAGCTGGGCTTTGGTTTGGTGGGTTTCAGGCGCTTATGCCAACCATAGGATATCTTGTTGGAAGCTTATTTGCTGATAAGATTACGGCTATAGATCACTGGATAGCATTTGTGCTACTAGCCATAATAGGCGGAAGTATGATTAAGGAGTCATTCGAGAAAGAAGAGGAAATGGATTCTTGTATGGATCCAAAGTGCATGTTTGTTCTTGCAGTGGCTACAAGTATTGATGCATTAGCTGTAGGAGTTTCGTTTGCATTCCTTAAGGTGTCGATTGTATGGTCAGTTTTGTTTATTGGAGTAATTACATTTGTACTCTCAGCTGTAGGCATAAAGATAGGTAGCATATTTGGAGCTAAGTATAAGTCTAAGGCTGAGTTTGCTGGAGGTATAGTGCTGATTCTCATAGGTACAAAGATTTTGTTAGAGCATCTGGGAGTTATTTCCTAAGTTATCTTGAATTGTGAATGTTTAGATGAGAAGAAGTAAAATATCATTGATTCATTTAAGGGTGTCATATTTTTTGACATCCTTTTTTGTTATGTGTAATCTGAATTAATTCATAAATGCTGACATTTTTACAGAATTGTTATACAATAGTGATTATGGATAAGGGGGCATATATATGAATCAAACATTCTCTATGACTACTAGAGCGTCTATAATTGAGTATGGTATGGGATTTGATGATGTGTACACGGACACACCATTCAAGGATCCTAACTGGGTACTTCTTAGATACAAGAAGAATACCAAGGCATTTGCCTGGACCTATGAGAAGGATGGGTACATTTGCGTGAATGTAAAGGTTGACCCGGAATGGAAGGATATGTGGAGAACTACATATAAATCAGTAATTCCTGGATATCATCAAAACAAGAATCATTGGAATACAATTATATTAGACGGTTCTATTCCTGATAATGATATTAGGAGAATGATTGGGGAAAGTTATGATTTGATTGTAAATGGGAAGAAAAAATAACATTTTAGGAGGACTTAAATTATGGGTTTTTTGGAATCATTTGGAATTAATTTTGTCATACTAATGATTATAGCATTGGTGGTAAGTAGTGTGGGATTTTATAAGTATGTGTACTTTATATCCTTGGGCTATGGTTTTTCTGTAGCTGCTATGGGAGTGGCGATGTTTATCATGTATATGGATGTTGTTGGATGGGGCACAATTATTATGTGTGCATTGTTCCTCATATACGGATGTAGATTGGGAGGATACCTGCTTGTTAGAGAGATTAAAAGTGCATCCTATAGAAATACCATGAAGAAAGAAATAAAGGATGGTTCAACTATGAAGCTTGTTGCAAAGCTTAGCATATGGATAAGCTGTGCATTGCTTTATGCGTTACAGGTATCTCCGCTTTTATTTAGATTAGAAAGCGATATGAGGTTACTTGATGACCCATATGATGCAGTTGTAGGAGGAACAGATGTAATTACCATAATAGGAGCAGCCATTATGGCCCTTGGCATAATCCTTGAATCAGCCGCAGACTTACAAAAAAGCAAAGCTAAGAAACTTAATCCTTCTAGATTCTGTGATACAGGGTTGTACAAGATTGTAAGATGTCCCAATTACCTAGGGGAGGTACTTTTCTGGACAGGTGTATTCGTATCAGGATTAAACATTTACGGAAGTGTATGGCAGTGGATAGCAGCTGCATTTGGCTATATCTGTATAGTTTACATAATGTTTGGTGGGGCTAGAAGACTTGAACTTCGTCAGAATAGAAATTACGGCGATGATCCTGAATATCAGGAGTATGTGAAGAAGACACCTATATTGTTGCCATTAGTTCCACTATATAGCGTGGCTAAATATAAGTGGTTGGTTGGGTAAGTTAAAAGAAAGATGATATTAAAAGCCAAAGGTCTGATTGGTTTACAAATTACGACATATAAATCGTGATAGAGGGGGTATAACTATGTTAAAGAATATATACAAATGGCTGTTTATAATATTTGGTATAATGATTCTGATTTTTATAATAGCATTTGTAGTGGGAGGATTTATCCTAAAGGATAATAATATAATATGGAGAGTATTTTCCATAGTTATGCCCCTTGCATGTGTTAGCTTATGGCTAGGTGTAATTCTGTGGGTTATAGATAGGGTATCAAATAATAATTAAGTGGAGGAATGAAAATATGAAATGTCCATATTGTGGGGAGGACATGAAAAGAGGATATGTAGAGGTAAGAGATGGCTCGGAGTTTATTAATCTAGGAATTGGGATTGTGGTATCTTGGCTTCCCGAGAATGAGAGAAAGAATATAGTTCGCAAGAATGCAGTGCATATTAAAACAAAAGGGGAAGGATATTACTGTGAGAAATGTAGGAAGACAGTAGCAATACTTGATGAACGAGGGGATGAGTTTTTTCAGTAGGAATATAAGGTCTAAGAATGAAGAAAATAAGAAGAAAAATAATTGTAATTGCTATAATATGTTTGATAATTACATACATAGTGATAAATGTGGTGTCAATTTGTTCCTACAGTGCTAAGGACGAGAAGTGTAAGACAGATGTAGCCATAGTTCTTGGGGCAGCAGCTTATGAGGATGAGGTTTCGCCAGTTTATCAGGAAAGGATTAATCATGGAATTACTCTGTACAAAGAAGGCTATGTAGATAAAATTATAGTTACCGGCGGAGTAGGTGAGGGGAATGAAAAGTCAGATGCGTACTATGCTAAGGAATATGCAGTACAGATGGGTGTTCCAGCAGAGGATATATTGACGGAGGATACATCAACCATAACCCAGGAGAACCTTGAGAATGCAAAGGTGATTATGAAGCAAAATGGTTATGAAACAGCCATAATAGTAAGTGATCCATTGCATATGAAAAGAGCTATGCTACTGGCTAAGGATGCAGGCATAGAAGGATATAGCTCACCGACACCTACAACTAGGTACAAGAGTTTGAAAACAAAGATTCCATTTGTGGCAAGAGAGGTTTTCTTCTACGTAGGATATAAATGGTATAGGATTTTTGATTAATAAACGCGGTTAGAAATATTTTTTATGAATGGGGGATATTATGAGAAAGAAAAGTTTTTTATTAGGAATGATTGTAGTAGTTGTATTATCAATTAGTGGGTGCAACAGTGACAAGAAGGATAACACCACAGGAACTGTAACTGAAGTTTCTATAACAGAGGAGATTACTACAACAGAGGCTACCTTGGAACTAACAGAGACTGCTTCTGAAATCACAGCTGAAAATACTCAAGATACAGGTAATAAGATTTCGGTAGTAGGAGATGGTCTTAAGGAATCTCAGGAATACTATGAGAATCTGTACCGAGATGTGTTGAATCTAAATTACAACATAATATCCGGTGGTATTGAAGAATATGAGTATTCAGAAGGTACTTCTGGCATTGGAGAGGTTGTTATGGGTGGTGCTGAAGATGCTATGGATACCATAGGTTATACATTTATAGATTCTAACAATGATGGCATAGCAGAACTTGTTATAGGTTCTATATATGAGGAGGGGAATGGAAATTACTATGGAACATATATTTATTCTATATACACTTATGATGCGATGCCACAGCTGATTCTAGAGGGATGGTCACGTAACAGATGCTTTCTGCTTGATGACGGAACCTTTTACAATGAGGGCTCAAGTGGAGCTATGTACAGCGTATTCCAGAATACTAAGCTAGGTGCAAATGAAACTGAGCTTACATTTATAGATTATTATTTTACTAAAGAAAAGGATGAAACTTTTGAAGAATATGGATTTTATCATAATACTACAGGGGAGTGGGATATAACTGTATCAGAAGAAATAGGCGAAGATGAGTACTGGAATATAGCATCTGCTTATAGCGCAAGGACAATTTCTTTGGAGTTTAAACCATTTTCAATGTATGAGTACGATGTGGATCAATCAGTAACACATGATAGTATATTATCAATTGAGTGGATAACTCCAGAACAATTACATGAAAGTCAAATTGGGAATTTTGTGGCGGATACATCTGAATATGAGGTTATAGCGGCTATTACTGCATATGAAGACATAAAGAATTTCAAAGTACTTTCCCTTGCATATGATGATGCGGATGAAATGGGCAATCTTGTGTTCTCAACAGAAACGCTGTATGAATATGGGGATTTGGAAGCAGAAAAACCATTTTCCATTACTCTTACTTTATATGGAACTATTCCAAGTTACGGCATTTCTTACGATACATCAGATGGGGTGACACATTATTATGCCATAAGTGAGAGTGGTAAGGATGGTTCAGCCACATTGGTTGAATTTAAAAATAAATAGTATAAATTATGAATGGGGAGATTAATTTATGAGTATTAAAGAGTCTAAGCGTGGAGAAATGGGATTCGTTGGCACCTTGACATTGATATTTGCAGTATTAAAGCTATTAAATGTTATTAGTTGGTCCTGGTTTTGGGTTTTATCACCTATATGGATAACTGTCTGTATTGGTGTAGTGATTTTTGGGACTGTTTTGATAAGCGGTAGAATAGTGAAAGGAAAATGGTAGGATGAATATACTTGTTTTAGGAGGAACTAGATTTTTTGGAGTTCATATGGTGAAGGAGTTGCTTGAGATGGGGCATCAGGTCACAATCGGAACTAGGGGATTGACGCCAGATTCTTTCGGTGACAGGGTTAATAGAGTAAAACTTGACCATACTAATCTTGATAGTATGAAAGATGCATTTAAGGGGCTACACTTTGATGTGGTGATTGATAAGGTGGCGTACTGTTCTAATGATATAAAATATGCTATGGAGTCAGTAAGCTGTGACAAGTATATTTATATGTCTAGCACAGCTATATATGAATTAGATCACAATGATGTTAGAGAGGATGAATTTGACGGATTTGCAGGTGAATTGGTTTGGTGCAATAGACCAGATTATTCATATAGTGAAGTGAAAAGACAGGCAGAGTATGCTCTTTGGCAAAAATACGGAGATAGACAATGGATTGCTGTCAGGTATCCTTATGTCGTGGGAGAAGATGACTATACCAAGAGGTTATATTTCTATGTGGAGAATACTATAAAAGGAAATCCTATGTATATTGATAACATGGATAGTCAGATGAGCTTTATTAAGTCAGATGAAGCTGGTAAATTTATGGCATATTTAGTTGATAAGGATTTTACTGGTCCTATTAATGGATGCTCTTATGGTACCATATCTATTAGAGAAATTCTTGAATATGTTGAAAAAAAGACAGGAAAGCAGGCTGTGATTACTGATACAGGAGAAGTGGCACCATATAATGGAACAATGTCCCATAGTGTAAATTTGGATAAGGCAGCAGGACTTGGGTATAAGTTTTCTGATATAAAAGATTGGATGTATGAGTTAATAGATAGGTGTATCGATCTGGTGAACTAATTTGAGTACATAAGGAGAAAAATATGGATATACTGTTTGAGATTATCATTGAGTTGATGGTTGAGCTTACTATAGGAGATTTAGATTTTCCGTCAAATAATAAGCTTAGTAAGCCAGTAAAAATAATAGTTACAGTACTATTTGCTACATTTTACATAGCTTTAATAGTGATGATTACATGGGCTGCGATAACAAGCCTGAATAAAGGTGAATATGAAATGTTTGCGTTTCTACTTGTGGTTGATATAATTGTAGCAGTTGGTGTTATTTGCGCTTTAGTAAAGAAATATAAAAAAGTGAGGAAGATGTAAATGGAAATAATAGACAAGAAAATAGATGGCGGTAAAGCCTTCGATTGGGGAAAAACATCAAGTGATTATGCAAAATATCGTGATATCTACCCTCAGGAGTTTTATGACAAGATTATTAGTCGTAATTTGTGTATAGATGAACAAGCTGTGCTTGATCTTGGAACCGGAACTGGAGTTATACCAAGAAATATGTACCAATATGGTGCAAAATGGATAGGGATAGATATCTCAGAAAACCAGATTGAACAGGCTAAATTACTGTCACAGGGAATGGATATTGAGTATTATGCAAAATCAGCTGAGAATATTGATTTTCAGGATAATTCATTTGATGTGATTACAGCCTGTCAGTGCTTTTGGTACTTTGAACATGAGAAGATTATGCCTACATTACATAAGCTTCTTAAGGAGGATGGAAGAATACTTGTATTATATATGGCATGGCTTCCTTATGAGGATAAGATAGCTGGAGAAAGTGAAAAGCTGGTACTAAAGTATAGCCCTAACTGGAGTGGTGCAGGAGAAACTATGCATCCTATATTTATTCCAGAATGCTATAATGAAAAATTTGAGTTAGTATATCATGATGAGTACAAGCTAAATGTTCACTTTACTAGGGATAGTTGGAATGGAAGAATGAAGGCTTGCAGAGGTGTGGGAGCATCCCTCACAGAAAGTGAAATAGCAAGCTGGGAGAAGGAGCATATGGAGTTACTTGAGAACATTGCCCCTGAAGAATTTGATATACTTCATTATGCTGCAATAGCGGAGTTAAAGAAAAGATAGGATGAAAGTTGGATTAAGTAATAATTATCTGATTTATATTGTAATTTATAATAAAATTGCTATAATATAATTATAAAGGCAATCGCCAATTTTGCCCTTTAGGGTACAGAGTGGTTGACCAGGATTAGAAAAGACCTTCCCGCACCGGTCAAAGTACAGGGAAGGTTTTTTAGTTTAATGACAAATCATATAAATGAATGTCAGTAGTGCTATGATAAACATGCCAAAAGCCATAAGGTCTTTAAAGTCAAAATTCTTCATAAGCATCACCTCCATTCTGCAAGAATGAAGGTCAACCACCCTGTAACACGATTGCCAGTAGCTATCGCTACTAATATAATTATAGTACAAAACGATACAGAACACAAGTTCTGATATGATAATATAATTATAAAGGATTATATTAATATGATGTTATTAGAAACAACAAAAAACACACGAACAATACTTCCTGACAGCTTACGCTACATAAGAAGTGATGTTCCAAACAATTTAACAGATGAAGAAGTTGATTGGTTAATATCTAACAATATATGCACTATTGTGGATTTGCGAGAAGATGAAGAACGTCAGCAAAAGAAGTGTAGATTAATAGATGATAATCGATTTTTCTATCATTGTCTGCCTGTAACTGGTGGGAATAGGATTCCAGCATCTGTGGAAGCAGTGTCAGAATCATATATAAGTATGGTAGATGATAATATGTTACAGACCATAGACACCATGCTTAATGCCAAGACTAATGTTCTATATTTTTGCAATGCAGGAAAGGATAGAACAGGAGTTGTATCAGCCATAATATTACATAAGCTTGGTATGAGTGATGATTATATTGTAGAGGACTATATGAAGACAAAAGACAATTTGGCAGATGCTTTGAAAAGCTTTGCTAGAAAATGTCCAGATGTAGATATCAATATAATTACTCCAAATGAAAGGTATATGAGAGAATTTTTACAGTGGTTAAAAAAATGATATCATTTTAGAGGCGTTTCTACTGATAGAAACGTCTTTTTTTCTCTTGAAGTGGTAAAGATTTTGAAATATAATTAAAAAAGGTTGACAAACTATAATTCGTATGACTAGAAAATGCATGTTTTATATAACGTAGGAGAAATATAAAGATGAACGAAAAAACAGAAGCGGTCTATGGTGAGATAGAGAAGCAGAGTAAAAGATTATTAAGTTTTATTAAATGGGTTGTTATTGCGGGAATTATAGGAATAGCATTGGGCTTAGTTGGTACTGCATTTTACTTTGGTTTGCATTATGTAACAGATTTTAGAAATGCAAATCCTATGATTGTATTAGGACTACCCTTTGGTGGTTTGCTTATAGTATTCCTATATCATATCGCTAAAAGAGATGATGATCAGGGGACTAATAGCGTATTAGCTGCGGTTAGGTCTGAGGAAAAGCTTAGATTTAGAACTGCTCCACTTATATTTGTAGGAAGTATAATTACACACCTTTTCGGTGGTTCTGCAGGTAGAGAGGGTGCAGCCCTTCAGATGGGTGGTAGCGTAGGAAATGGTATCGGTAAGCTGTTTAAGCTTAACGAAAAGGATATGCATGTAGCTGTTATGTGCGGTATGAGTGCCTGCTTTGCAGCACTTTTTGGAACTCCTATAGCGGCTACATTTTTTGCTATGGAGGTTGTCAGTGTTGGTATAATGTATTATGCTGCACTGGTTCCTTGTGTATTCTCTAGCCTAATAGCTGTGGAGATAGCTAAGTTCTTCGGTATAAGAGGAGAGACATTTACCATAGCTGTTGTGCCGGATTTTACTGCCACAAGTGTTGGTAAGATAGTGCTGGTGTCAATACTTTGTGCAGCACTTAGTATATTTTTCTGTATAGCTATGCATGCCGCATCAAAATATACAAAGAAATGGATTTCTAATCCATACTTAAGAATTTTTGTATTTGGTATTATTATAGCTATAATTCAGCTTTTGACTAAAACAACAGACTATATGGGTGCAGGTATGGACGTTATAGAACGAACCATGCACGGTGAAGTAAATGGCGAGGCTGTATTATTTAAGCTAGTACTTACAGCCATAACCCTTGGTGTAGGATTTAAGGGAGGAGAAATCGTTCCATCCTTCTTTGTAGGTGCCACCTTTGGATGTTTGCTTGGTCATGCATTTGGAGTTTCACCATCTATGTGTGCAGCAGTTGGTATGATTGCAGTATTCTGTGGCGTGACCAATAGCCCCGTAACCTCTATATTGCTTGGCTTTGAGCTGTTTGGTATGGCTGGAATCAACTTTATCCTTATAGGTGTAGCGGTTAGCTACATGCTTTCAGGATATTACAGTCTGTATAATTCTCAGAAGATTATGTACTCT
>SVEI01000067.1 GCA_015057445.1 Lachnospiraceae bacterium
TATTAAATAATAAATAAGGTGGTGTTGTCTTTGAGAAAAAAATAATAATGGGAATTATAGTTTTTGCTCTTTGTCTTGGGATGACTGGTGGACCAATTTTGTCCGCAGAGGATGAGCAGCAAGAAATTAAAATAAGAGGCTATGAAATTTTGGAAACAGAAGAAGAAAATTAGCAAAAACCATACTCGACGTAGAGTTCGAATAGGAAATGGACTGAGGGCTGCTCTCAGGACGTAATCTTTATGTAGTATTTTTTGGTGACAGGTAGTCTATAAGATTACCTGTCATTTTTTTATTATACATATTATTTGTTTTACGCAATTAAAATGCTACCATTTATTGTATTGTGGATATATAATATTTTAAGAACATTTTATAGTTATATAAATAACAACTAAATCAATAAATGATTGAGTAAATAAACGGTTTTTTTATATTATTTATTACCAATATTGATATAATCGTTGTTTTATGAACTGGGATAATGCAATAGAAATAGCATAAATAATAATTTCTCAAAATTATTGTTAGATATACAATTTGGCTTACGTCTTATTAGGTGAACGCATAAAACGTAAGAGGAGGAAATCATGGAAGACAAAGGAATTATTCAATTGTTTTGTGACAGAAGCGAGAAGGCAATTAGCTGCATTTCGGAAAAATACGACAAGTACTGTTTTAGCATCGCGCATAATATTTTAGGTGACCGTGAGGATGCAGAGGAATGTGTAAATGATACATGGTTCAAGGTGTGGAATTTAATTCCACCTACCATACCTACCTATCTGCGAGTGTTTGTAGGAAAAATTGTCCGAAATTTATCTTTTGATAAGTACCGTTCAAACCACAGTGTAAAAAGAGGTGGAGGAGAAATACCGGTGGTTTTGGATGAATTGTCAGAGGTGCTTGCTGGTTCTGATACCGTGGAAGAAGAATGCGAACGAAAAGAATTGGTTGCAACCATTAATGAATTCTTATACTCCATATCAAAACGCGATAGAGATATTTTCGTAAGAAGATATTTTTATGTGGAGGATACGGCTGGTATCGCAAAAAGTCACAACATTACTGAAAAGAATGTTTTGATGATTTTGTCAAGAGTAAGAAGTAAGTTGCGTTCATATCTAATCGAAAGGGAGTATATCTAATGAAGGTAGAAGAATTATTCGAGGCAATCGGTGAGATTGATGATGAGTTAGTATTATGCAAAACTAGCAAAAAGAAGAGTAAATTAAAAAGTTTTATTATTCCAGTTATGGCTAGTGCAGCATGTCTTGCACTGGTTATAGGGATAGCAGGGCTACTTAATAAAAATGAAGGAGCTGTAAAAGTTCCTACCACAAGCGAATCTGAATCGCAGATGTTTGTTATCAATGAAGAGGGAGAATACATGGTTCCTTCTCTTGATGGTGGATTTGGCTGTGACGAAAACGCAGATATTGAATCTGCTGAATACACTGATTTGAATCAGGCAGGTATTGCACCATTGTCTGATGCAAATAGCGATGATGGTATTAATTTTGGACCTCTTATGCCTATGACTTTCACTGAAGCTAACGGTAGTATTACTGCAGATAGAGAGATTACCTATGATTTTACAGACAGTCCGGCCAATGGTATTGTAACCATTTCTGATGAATATGTAATTACTAATACTTCGGGAGAAGCACAGACCTTGACTTACCTTTATCCATATATTGGATATCGATACGAAATCCTTGGGAATAAGCCTGTGGTAACAGTGGACGGCACGGAAACAATGCCTGCTATCCATAACGGTATCTATAAGGATTATACATCATATGGTGAAGCATCTTCCTATTTACAGCTTTCTTCAACAGATGACTACAGAATCATGCTGAAGGATGGTGTGGCAGGTACTGCACCTAAGATAGATGAAAATATTATAAATGATGTTGTTACAGTCTATGAGTTTGGATATCCATTTGAAGTAGAGGCTGAATATCCTTCGAAAATGTGTGCAATGTTTAGAGTGGAAAAAGAGTATATGAGTTCGGTCTACTGTGTCAATATGTCTTTGTTATACGAGGATGAAACATACGTGTATTATGGATATTTGTATGAGCAAGAAGAGAATTTTAAGGAAACATGCATGCTATACCATAAGCCTATGTTGATTTTTGTGGATGAAGCACCTGAGAATATCACAGCATTCAATGGTTACTTAAATGAGGATAATTGGGAATATGTTCCAAATGATGAAATCAGTGTTGAATCAAATGTGTATGAGTGTAGCTACAAAGAGCTTGCCACTGATCTTGCCAATGCCAAGGCTGAAGGAACACAGTATGCATCGGATGAAGAGTATAAGGAATTATTCCTAGATAAATTATTGATTATGATCTCAGATTCTGTTACATACAGAAAAAACAGTGATGATTTGGATACAGAATATTATATGGTTGGACCAAATAATGATCTGGCATGGTTTGTATATGAAGCTTGGAGACCATACGGATTCTACCTGCTACAAGATACTATTACAGTGGGTGCAGGTGAAAGCGTCACCATAGGATTTGACTATGACAGAATCGGTAAATATTGGGAAGAACCAGAAGAAAAGTACAAGGGTATTTTCGGATATGATAATATCCCTAATCTTGGAACTAATATTACATTTACAGGACAGAGTGCAGCTATTGCAGATAATGGAAATATTGAAATTATAGAGCAAAACTATGGTTTTGATTTAGCTAGCAATATTAGACAGGTGGAGCTAAAATTAGATGCTGAAAGCTATTATATGTATATTCGTTTTATAGAGTAAAATTCATACAGGGAGCACATCCTTTGATGTGCTCCCTGTTGCTTTATCTCGAAAACTTCATCTTCCTTCTCAGATTAACCTCAAACGCCACAAAGTTAAGTATCAGAGCCCCTAACCAGGCAGCGGTGTTGGCCCAAGCAGTTGCCACAAAGCCAATCTTAGATACAAATAATATAATAATCAAAACACGAATTACCATTTCCAGCACACCTGAGAGCATAGGTACAAATGGACGTCCCATAGCCTGGCATCCACTTCGATATACGAATAGGAAATTGATGAAAATCATAGTATATCCGCATATAGGCATAAATTCGGCCACTAAGCTAATTGGCTTTTCCCCGGTTAGCATAAAGCCAGCTAAAGTTTCCGGAATAAGAACCATAGCAGCTCCAAGCACTATATATGCTATAGTTACGATGATAAGACTGACATGAAGTCCCTCCCGGATTCGCTTGTATTTACCAGCGCCATAATTCTGGCTGGTAAAGGCGGACATTGCAATTCCTGTGGAACAGCCTGGCTCGATAAATAGGTTAATATATTTACCACATACAGAGTAGGCAGAGGTAAATGCCACACCTAAACCATTTACAAAATACTGGATAACCATAATACCTATAGAGGTAATAGAATTCATAAGGGCCATAGGAACTCCATTTTTTAGAAGCTCTAGTACCATAGCTATGCTTCTTCTAAAGTCTCTTATTTCAAGCTGAATAATATCTATCTTCTTAAGCTTTCTAAGACACACAAGCACGGAGATAAATTGAGCTATAATAGTAGCTATAGCTACACCGAAAACTCCCTTATCAAACACAAATATAAATACCAGATTAAGCACAATGTTAATTACAGTAGATATAACAATTGCTATAAAAGGTGTCTTACTGTCCCCCAATGAACGAAGAATCGAACCACACAGATTGTAGCCGATGGTGACTATAAGACCACCGAATATTACATATCCGTAGGTTAAGCTGTCATCTATTATCAGATTAGAAGTCTGAATAAGTTTAAGGACAGGTTCCAAGGCTATAATACTGCCAGTAGTAAGAACGATAGTTATTATAATGCACAGCTTTATGGCGGAAGCTATGGAACGCCTTAATTCATCATATTTATTTGCACCATAATGCTGGGCAAATATTATGGAGAAGCCTCCTGCTAAACCATTGGAAAATCCGATTACAAAATAAGTAAGTGAAGACATATTTCCCACTGCAGCAAGTGCATTATCTCCTAATCCTTTCCCCACAATAACCGTATCTGCCACATTGTATATCTGCTGAAGCATATTGGAGAAGAATACAGGAAAGAAGAACCTAAGTATTAGCTTGGAAACTTTTCCCTCTGTTAAATTGTAGGTCTGTTGCTGTTCCATATAAAACCTCGTAATTAATAAATTTATCTTACAAATCTCATTTTGTCTAGATAAGTAACATTATATCATAGAGTCTGTGGATATTCATTCTATTTTCTCGAGTTGAATGACTCAAAAAATTCAAATAATGAGTCAAAATTGTAAAAGAACTAAGTTGTGATATAAATCCATATTTTATAACCCCATATATTGCTAGAAAAAACACAAAAATCAAAGGGAATACAATATGAAAAAAGCTATATAAATGCACACATAGTACCCATAATCCTCAGAGAGAAAAAATGGTACATAATGGGTACCCCCAATGGTCCTTGACCGTAATATTTTTACCGTGCTATCCTACCACTACAGTTGGTCTACATATGTCATAAGTAATGGAATGAAAAATGATATATATAGATACGAATGGTGAAAACCATTAAAAAATAGAAAAGGAGAAGGACTATGGGATTAATTAAAGCAGCTTTTGGTGCTGCAAGCGGTGTTCTTGCAGACCAATGGAAAGAGTATTTTTACTGCGAAGCTCTTCCTGAAAATGTTTTAGCAGTAAAAGGTAAGAAAAAAACACCAGGCGGGGATAACATCATTTCAAATGGTTCTGTTATTGCGGTTGCAGATGGTCAGTGTATGATTATAGTGGAACAGGGCAAAGTCGTTGATGTATGTGCTGAGCCTGGTGAATATACATACGATATGTCATCAGAACCATCCATTTTTAGTGGGGATTTAGGAGCAAGTATACAAGATGTGTTCGCCAATATTGGAAAACGTTTTACCTTTGGTGGGGAAACGCCTAATGATCAGAGAGTATACTATTTTAATACCAAAGAGTTGATGGGGAACAAATATGGAACTCCAAATCCAGTGCCATTCCGTGTGGTAGATAACAATATTGGTTTAGATATGGATGTGTCAATTCGTTGCTTTGGTGAATACAGCTATCGTATAACAAATCCACTTTTGTTCTACACAAACGTATGTGGAAATGTGGAGCAGTCATTTACAAGAGATAAGATAGATAGTCAGCTGAAAACAGAGCTGCTTACAGCTCTTCAGCCAGCATTTGCAAGGATTTCAGAGATGGGAATTCGTTATAGCGCACTTCCAGGTCATACCATGGAAATTGCAAATGCTTTAAATGATATTCTCTCAGCAAAGTGGGCAAATCTTCGTGGTGTGGAAATTGTTTCGTTTGGCGTATCAAGTGTAAAAGCATCCGACGAAGACGAGGCTATGATTAAGGAATTACAGAGAAATGCCACATTCCGTAATCCAACAATGGCGGCAGCACACATGGTTGGTGCTCAGGCAGCGGCAATACAGGCGGCAGCATCTAATCAAGGGGCAGGTCCTGCTATGGCTATGATGGGAATGGGAATGGTTCAAAATGCAGGTGGAGTAAATGCTCAGAACTTATTTGCTATGGGACAGCAGGCACAGCCGGCACCACAACCAATGCAACCAGCACAACAGGTAGCACAGCCAGTACAACAGGCAGCCCCACAACAAACTCAGTCAGCAGATACATGGCAATGTGCTTGTGGAGCAGTGGTTTCTGGAAAATTCTGCGCAGAATGTGGAAGCAAAAAGCCGGAAGCAGAAGGCTGGACATGTAGCTGCGGAGCAGTAAATAAAGGAAAATTCTGCCCTGAATGTGGAAGTAAGAAACCGGCAGGAGTACCACAGTATAAGTGTGACAAATGTGGTTGGGAACCTGAAAAGGGTGTGAAGCCACCAAAGTTCTGTCCAGAATGTGGAGACCCATTTGATGATGGAGATTTAGTATACTAGGAAAAGGGGATAAAATATGGGATTATTTGGTAAATTATTTGATAAAAAAGAATGTTCTTTTTGCGATAATGAAATCGGACTTTTTGGCAATCGTAAGTTAGAGGACGGAAATATGTGTAAGGAGTGTGCAAAAAAGCTGTCACCATGGTTTAGTGACCGTAGAAGTAGCACTGTTGCACAGATTGAAGAACAGCTTGCGTACCGTGAAGAGAATAAAAAGGCAGTGGAAGCATTTAACGTGACTCTTTCATTAGGTACTGATATGAAGGTGCTTATGGACGAGGACGCTGGAAAATTCATGGTAACAAGAGAGAGAAATCTAATGGAGGCAAATCCAGATGTTATTGATTTCTCACAGGTAACAGGCTGTATCTTAGATATCGATGAACATCAAACCGAGGAGATGAGAGAAGATAACGAAGGAAATGAAGTTAGCTTCCATCCACCACGTTACTTTTATAGCTACGATTTCCGTATGATAATTAAGGTGAATCATCCATATTTTGATGAGATTTCTTTCAACCTTAATAACTCTGATGTGGAAATAAATCCACATAACGGAATGGCTACAAGACCAAATCCACAGTCTAACCCAGATTACAGAGAATACGAGGATATGGGAAGAGAGATTAAGGAAATCTTGACTCAGGCACGTAGACAGGTTAGAGAGGATGCAAGAGCAGCGGCGGCGCCTAAAACAGCAGTGATGTGTCCATACTGTGGCGCAACAACAATGCCAGATGCAAATGGATGTTGTGAGTACTGTGGCGGTGCATTAAATGGATAAAATATAACAACAAGAGACCATATTGCATTGCGATATGGTCTTTTATTTATACTAGAATTATACTGTAAATAATAGCTATTTAGTTTCTTATAAATGTAGCATTCTACATAATATTAGATTATAATTAGTGTTGTAATTAAGCAATTTCAAGGAGATACACATGAAGAAAAAAACATATGATACAACTCCGTTTGATACCAGAAGAGTACCGCCTAAGCAGAACTTATTTTTTATGCCACTTATTTGGGGACTTTGTTGGATTCTTACTAGGTCGGGGAAGCTTAAGATACATAAAGAAAATATGAAAGGTCTAAAGCCACCGTACCTTGTACTAGGAACACATCACGCTTTTATGGACTTTTACATAACCCCTCTTGCCTTGTTTCCACACAGAGCAAACTACGTATCGGAGCTAGAGGGATTTGAAAACTACGGTGAGTGGTTGTATAGACAGGTTGGGTGCCTAGGAACTAGAAAATTTATCAACGATATAAATCTTGTGAAGAACATTCAAAGAGTTATGAAGCGTAAGGGTATTCTTGTGCTTTATCCAGAAGCTAGATATGCAAATGTTGGGACTTCTTCAGAGCTACCTGCATCAACTGCAAAGCTGGTTAAGCTACTGGGAGTACCACTGGTTACTATAAATATGAAGGGTAATTATCTTCAGTCCCCTATCTGGAATTTAAAGAAAAGGTCTGGAGTAAAGCTTGACACAACATTGACACAGGTGCTTACTGCAGAGGAAGTAAAAACTAAATCTGTAAGGGAAATTAATGAGTTGATAAGCAAGCATCTGGCTTACGATGAATATAAGTACCAGCTTGATAATAACATGAAAATTTCCTACAAGGACAGAGCTAAAGGACTTCATATGCCTTTGTACCAATGTATATGTTGCGGAGAAGAATTTGCAATGAAGAGCCAGGGAACAAAGCTTTCCTGTAACAGCTGTAATGCCACATGGGAGATGGATGAGCTGGGAAGATTATTGAAGACGAATACTGTGGATAAAGCGGAAAAGAAAAATGTAGATATAACTAATTCCAAAACAGAGGTAAATGCCCAGATAAATAACAAGCTTCATATCCACATCCCAGATTGGTATGAGTGGGAGAGAAGTCAGGTTATAAAGCAGATAGATGAAGATAAGTATGAGTTAAAATGCAAGGTTAAGATAGAGGCTTTACCAAATGCCAAGAATTTTATCCCTTGTGGCGAAGGAACCTTGGTTCACAAGAAGGAAGGTTTTTATCTAACATTTAAAGACTATAGAGACACAGAAGAACAGACCATGTTTTTCTCTTCTAAGTCACTGTTTTCTATTCACACAGAGTATGACTACAGAGACAAGTATGGACAATGTGTTACCTTGTCCACAGACAATGATACTTATTTTATATTTCCACTTGAGAGTGGATTTAACCCAACAAAGATACAGTTTGCTACAGAGTATCTTCACAAGAAAAAATAGAGAATAAGTTAGCTGGCGCATGGAAAAATATTTCCAATTTTTGTGGTGCGCCTATTTTATACTCAAGAAAAAAGAGTTATAATATTCAAATAGATTATACAAAAGGAAAAATATGGTGAAGTACATATGGAAGAAAAACGAAAGATAAATTTAAATATTAGAAAGCTTGGATTTGTTGCTTTAGTTGCAATTTATATAGTATTGCTTCTTATGCAGGTGAAGAATGGTCGTACTGGTGGTGCTGGTGGTGGAGAAAATGCATATATATCAGGCATCATTATGATACTTACCATTTTGGATGCAGTATGTATCACCATAATGTGGAAAAAAGGCTACTTCATAGCCATGGTTATGTTGGGCCTTAATGCTGTTCTGACTGCAGGAGTTGCCTTTACTGGTAAAGATAATTTTGCAATCGCAGGATTTATTATAGCTGTGGTGGGAATGGTAATAGTAAGCATTATGTATCGATACATTCGCATGGTAGATCAGCGTGAGCAGGAGCTTCTAAAGATAGCTGATACGGATATGCTGACGGAGTTACCGAACAGAAGAGCTTTGATACAGTATCTAGATGAACTATGTGATGCGGAAGATTCTAAGTTTGCGCTTGTATTTATAGATTTAGATAATTTCAAATTAATCAATGATACCATCGGTCATGAATGGGGTGATGTGCTCCTTGAGGGTACCGCCACAAGATTTAGAAGGCTACTAAAGGATAATGAATTTGTAGCTCGTCTAGGTGGAGATGAATTTGCGGTTATAATAAAGGACTACAATACAGATGAAGTTTTAAAGCAGCGAGTAGAGGAATACGCTAAAACGCTGTATGAAAAATGCCAGCTTAGAGGTAGAGACTATTATGTTACAGGCAGTCTTGGTGTTGCCTGCTATCCAAAGGACACTAAGGATGTAAAGCAACTTTTAAAGTTTGCAGATACAGCCATGTTCCATGCCAAGAAAACTGGTAAGGTGAGAAGCTGCTTCTTCGATAACATTATGAATGAAACCATGGAAAGTGACGTAAAGCTGGAAAACCAGATGAGAAAGGCTCTAACAAGTGGTGGTTTCTTCTTAGTGTACCAGCCACAGTTTGAAGCTGATGGAAAAAGCTTACGAGGCTTTGAAACATTGCTTAGAATGAGGGATATTCACGGCAACATGGTAAGTCCAGCAGTATTTATTCCAGTTGCTGAGAAGACAAATCTAATCCTTGATATTGATAGATTTGTACTTAAGACAGCTATGACAGAATGTAAAAATATAGTTGAGAAAAGGCCAGAGCTTATGGTGTCCATTAATATGTCAGCTATACATATACAGGATGATTCCTTTGTGGAGGATGTAAGGACGGCTATAGAAGCAACAGGATTTCCTACCAAGAATCTGGAATTAGAGATTACAGAGACTTCATTTATAGAGAGGATGGATGAGGTTGTTGAGAAGATAAATGTAATTCGTGATATGGGCATCTTTGTTGCTCTAGACGATTTTGGAACAGGATTTGCCTCACTTAGTTACCTGATGAATCTTCCAGTAAATATGCTTAAGATTGATAAGAGCTTTGTGGATAACATTTTGATAGATGAGAAGGGCGCATCCTTCGTTGTTGCTATCATCACCATGGGTCACCAGCTGGGATTTGAGGTTATAGCTGAAGGTGTAGAGGAAGAACAACAGGTAGAAGTTCTAAGAGATAAGGGCTGTGATTTGATTCAGGGCTACGTATGGGGAAAGCCTATGCCTCTTGATGATATTTATAATTTAGTGAATGCAAAGTAAAATAGATGTAAGAGCCAGCGCGAAATGTGCTGGCTTTCTTTTTGTCTTAGGTTATATAAGATATTATAGGTGTTGTATTATAAGTGTTGGATATAAGGAAAACTTGAATTATAATATTTTTTAAATTAATCTGTAATAAATTATAATCTTGTGCGTGTAATAAGTGTAAGACTAATCGATTACTTACTTAAACTAAGGAGAAATGGAGGTGATACAGTGAAGCTGACCGATGATATGGGGATAATCTACCAAAGGTACTATGGGGATTTGTACAGATTCTGTAAAAGCATGTGCAATAACAAAGACCTTGCAGAGGATATCTGTCATGACACGTTCTATAAGGCTTTAAGGTCAACTAGTTCCTATGATGGGGATTGTAAGGTAATTAGTTGGCTGTGCCAGATTGCTAAAAATACTTACATTTCCTATCTTAGGAAGGAAAAACGTCTGGTTAATTCTGAGGATATAGAACAGCTTATAGAAAATATGGCGGAACGGAAAGTTCTTTGC
>SVEI01000068.1 GCA_015057445.1 Lachnospiraceae bacterium
GGTCTTGTGTATTCGGACAATGCGAAAAGTGCCATAAAAGATATTGAAGAATGGTATTCTGATTTAGAAAAAGAAAAAGTAAACAACAACTGCTATTTGATAGGGCAGTTGAATGGTATTTGATAATAATACTTGGTTGTTAAAAACGCGCCCCAATTTCAGTTTCATAAAGAACTGAAAGCATACGAAGAATTGAAATTAGTGGTGAATAGATGATAATAACATTAAGTGAGTATATTGAACAAAATAAATTATGCAATGAATTCATTTTTGAGGACTATAATAAATTCTTGGAGATCCTTTTTGCTAGTAACGGAGTTGTAAGTATGATTGTGTGGTTTGATTATTGTAAAATAGCAAACCAATCAGAATTTTTGGGTGCAGGGGGATACATAGATAAGCGAGATAATGATTATATGTGGGCGGAGACACAGATATATGAAATAGGGCTTGATAATAAAACATTATCTGAGATTTTGCAATATATAGAGGATATAAAAAACACATATCAAGATTATAAATTATATCCAGCATTTTATATTGCTGAATGGAAATCGAAATAATTGTTGGGAGAGGCGTATTATGAAAAAAATAGAAATGCTGCACCATATTGAATTGAAAGACCTTTTTGATTCTTATGGTCGTTCTATGAATTCATTAGTTAATATACAAATTGGATATGATGAAAAGGTATACATTTTGTTAAGTGCATCCATACCGGAGAGAATTCAAGGGATGTTTGTGAATACGGAGGCTAACTCTAAGTATTCAGCAATTTGTTTAACTGTGGATTGGGAGAACGGAATGATAACTCATCATCAACTGATGGAGTTTGGGGTTCATGAGATGAATTTTCATTATATTCAGCCTATAGGTGAGAATATATTGTTGCTTGGTGCAAGGTGTATGTACAGAAAAGAAACTGGTCCTGAGATGAACGCTGTGATTGTGGATACAACTGGAAATGTTCAAGCTGAATTCTGCCTGGGTGATGGAATACAGGATTGTATAGTTACAGATGAGGGGAATATTATTACAAGCTACTTTGATGAGGGCGTTTTTGGAAACTATGGATGGGAAAAACCTATTGGTCACTGCGGATTAATTGTATGGTCCCAAAAGGGTGAGATAAAATGGGAAGCAAACCGTATGATAGACGATTGCTATGGGCTAAATATAGATGAGAAGAATAACATTTGGTATTACTACTACTCTGATTTTGAGATGGTGAAAACAGATATGAAGGATGAGATTGTGTATCAGCCACAGAATGATGGATTTGAATCATTTTTGATTACTAAGGACACAAGGACTCTTATACATGATGGAGGATATAGAAAGCATAGTGAGTTTTTTGCAGAAACGATTAACCACCATGAATTGTCTGGGTTAGGAAAGGTTGACCTTGTTTATAATGGGGGAATAATACTTAATAAAATGTGTAGCTTTAGAAGCGCAAAGATGGTGGTTGTGGATTCAAAGAATAGATTGTATGTGAAAGAAATAATATCATTAGGTTGATAATTTGCGAGGAAACACGAGATGAATATAGACATTAGAGAATACAGTGAAAATGACCTGCCAGACATGATAGCTATCTGGAATGAGGTGGTGGAGGAAGGAATTGCATTTCCACAGGAGGAGATGTTAAACATAGAAACAGGGAGAGAATTCTTCGGTTCACAGACCTACACCGGAGTAGCTTATGACAGTGATACGGGTGTGATATACGGCTTGTACATATTGCATCCAAATAACATCGGCAGGTGTGGACACATTTGCAATGCAAGCTACGCCGTAAAATCAGATGTTAGAGGCTTGCATATAGGAGAAAAGATGGTGAGTGATTGTATTAAGCAAGGTGCTTTGCATGGTTTTGGTGTGTTGCAGTTTAATGCAGTGGTTGCCACAAACATTCACGCTAGACACTTGTATGAGAGACTAGGATTTAAACAGCTTGGAACTATAGAGAAGGGCTTCCGTATGAAGGACGGACATTACGAGGATATATGTCCGTATTATATATCGTTGTAGGCAATTGCGGAAATAGAGAGAATTGATATATAGAGGAGGTACATAACATGAGCAAAAAACTAGTAGCATATTTTTCGGCATCAGGAGTAACTGCCAAGGTTGCAAATGCATTGGCAGAGGCAGCGGGGGCAGATTTGCATGAGATTAAGCCGGAAGTTCCATATACGGCAGCAGATCTTGACTGGATGAATAAGCAGAGCAGAAGCTCTGTGGAGATGTCAGATAAGTCATCCCGCCCGGCCATTAAGGATAAGCTTGATAATATGGCAGATTATGATGTGATATACCTAGGATTCCCTATATGGTGGTATGTTGCGCCAACCATAATTAATACATTTTTGGAAAGCTATGATATGAGTGGCAAAACGATTATATTATTTGCCACATCAGGAGGAAGCGGATTTGGTAAGACGGTTGAAACGTTGAAATGTAGCTGCCCTAATTCTAATATTATGGAAGGAAAGATTGTTAAAGCAAGTTCTATGATGGAGGATATACAAGAGATAATTTCGTTATAGTGTTTGCCTGAATGATTTTATAAAAGAACTAGAGTTTTTGGGGCGGAGAGTAAGAAAAAGATAAAAGATATTATAAGAATAAACACATAAGATTGGGGAATTACCATGGCATTTATGGGGATTATGATAGTGGGAGTTATCCTACTGATTATTTTAGGAATTGTTATATTTACAATAGCAACTCTAATTATAGGATTGGTCAATAAGAGGAAACACAAAATTTTATCTAAGGTGATGCTGATTTTATCCGGCATAGGAGCTTTGTGCCTTGCGGGAATCTTGCTTTTCATATTTATTCCAAGACCGGAGATAATTGAGACACCTAATGGTGAGGTGAAGGTTAAGAAAAGCCTAATAGAGGACTATAAGGTGTGCCTTGAAAATAGGGATTTGGCGGAGCTTAAGGAACTGCTGGATGAACAGCCTGCTTTGGTGTTTTATAGGGATGCAAATAGAGTCACCATGATTGATTATGGTATGTATAATACTGATGTGGAGCTGATGCAGCTTGCTTGGGATTACGGCGCTATATTTGATAATCCTATTACCTATGACCATCTGGTGTTTGATAATTCAGCCCACTCATTTTTCGTTAGATTGGACTACCCTGATGTTAAGAAGGAGGTTCTTCACGAAAAGGGAGTTACGACAGAGGACATCATAGCTACGGTGGAGTTTATGATTGAACATGGAGCGGAGCTTACTTATAGCCAGGATACCAATGGGCATACCGGCAATTTTTATAATGACGCTCTATGGTGGGTTATGCTGGATGGAGTTCAGAGTGATTTGGACGATGAGTTGCTGGAACTTATTGAAGAAGGTATGAAAGGAAAAAAATAATATGATATACAGTGATTTTCAAGATAAAAAACTATCACTACTTGGCTTTGGCGCAATGCGACTTCCTACTAGAGAGGATGGAAGCGTGGATGAAGAGCTTGTGAGAGATATGACTAAGTACGCCATGGATAAAGGGGTTAATTATTTCGACACAGCATTTCCTTACCATGGTGGACATTCTGAGGTTGTAATGGGTAAGGTCCTTGGGGAGTATCCAAGGGACAGCTATTACCTTGCCACAAAGTATCCGGGACATCAGATTAGCAGTAGCTATAATCCAGCGGAAATATTTGAGGAACAGCTTAGAAAATGTGGTGTAGATTATTTCGATTTTTACCTCTTACATAATGTGTACGAAAACTCTATTGATGTGTACCTAGATCCTAAGTGGGGAATTATAGATTATTTTAAGGAGCAAAAACGATTAGGTCGAATCAAGCATCTGGGCTTTTCTACCCACGCAAAGCTTAAAGGCCTAGAGCAGTTTTTAGATGCCTGTGGTGAGGATATGGAATTTTGTCAGATTCAGCTTAATTATCTGGACTGGACACTTCAGGATGCAAAGGGTAAATATGAGCTACTTACCGAGAGAGGAATTCCTGTCTTTGTTATGGAGCCTGTAAGAGGTGGAAAGCTGGCTAGTCTTGATGCTGAGAATGAAACAAGGCTTAAGAGTCTTCGCCCTGATGAGTCAATTCCTGCCTGGGGATTTAGATTCCTACAGGGGCTTCCTAATGTTAAGATGGTTCTAAGCGGAATGTCTAATATGGAGCAGATGGTGGATAATGTAAAAACATTTACCGAGGAAAAATCGCTTTCGGTTCAGGAGACTGACCTGATTCTTGAAATAGCTGAGGGTATGAAGAATTCCATACCTTGTACGGCTTGTAAGTATTGCACCAGTGGTTGTCCTATGGGGCTTGATATACCGGGGCTTATTGCCACATATAACGAGATACGATTTGCTCCTGTGGTTAACTCTGTTATGCATCTTCAGGCCATGTCAGATGACAAGCAGCCATCTGCTTGTATTGCATGTGGAAAATGTTCCCAGATATGTCCTCAGGGTATAGATATACCGCAGGTTATGAAAGATTTTACAGAAGCCTTAGATAAGATTCCTAAGTGGGCAGATATTTGCCGTCAGAGAGAAGAGGAAGCAAAAAAGATGATGAAGTAAGATTAGGAGAATGATATGGTTTTAAAAATATTTGTAGTAAAAATCATCAGAATAATTGTGCTGTTTGCTATTTTTGCGGTGATAATGATTGTGAGAAACAAGGGAAATAAGAAAAACTATGGTAAGATAGTTTTAGCAACAATTCTACCAGCATTGATGGAAATTGTGAAATTATTTGATGTATATTTCCGTTCAAGTATGCTGATTTATATGATAGCACAAATAGTTTTGTGGCTTTTGGTATCCTTTGTATACGTGTGGGCGATTTTGATGATTTATAAAAGCACAACCAGCAAGACGGATGGTATATTTGCAATATTCAAGAATGAGTTTAAAGGTTGGAATGTTGTAGTACTTGTGACAATTGTTTTAGGAGTGTGTTCTTTGATTGGTCAGGGATGGTATATGATTGAACATGGTGAAGAATATGCCCAAATGATTATTGATTCATTTTATAATTCCAACTTTTTGTCGTTTGCGTCTGGCGCAATGGATTTTAATACAATATATGATAAGTTGGTGGATTTTAATGTAGCATTGAAATTGGTAATGGTAGCGTGCATGGTTATACCATCAGTTGTAAATAGTGGAATGGTAGGTAAAACTACAAGGGAAGAGACAGAGTAAAAATTGAGGAAAAAATATGTTTGGAAATAAGAAAAATACCGATAATCAAATTAAAGAATCCACATTTTCATGCCAAAAGGGAAATCTTATAATACGTGGAACTGAATATAAGCCTAGAGGGAAAAATCTCCCCATAGCTATAGTTAGCCATGGTTTGAATGAGGGGCAAAATGGTGTGAAGAAGTATGCACATTTCCTTGCTGAAAGAGGCTACGTGGCATACTGTTTTGACTTCTGTGGTGGTATGGCAGAAAAATGCGAAAGCGATGGAGATACCACAGTTATGACGGTTCTTACAGAGGTGGAAGATTTGGAAGTGGTTATGGAGTATGCTAAGAGTCAACCATATGTTAACCCTAGCAGAGTGCTCCTTATGGGTTGTAGCCAGGGAGGCTATGTGTCAGCTTATGTGGCAGCAAAGCATAACTTAGACATAGAACAGCTAATATTGTTCTTTCCGGCATTCTGTATATCTGATATGATAGAGGAAGGTAATCTGCTAGGCACAAAGTTCAACCGGAGAAGAGTTCCTGACGAGATGAAGTGTGCAGGTATTATGTTGGGTAGATGTTATCTGGAAGTGGCATACGATATAGATATATACGAGGAGATAAAGGGCTACGATGGGGATGTATTAATAGTACATGGCACAAAGGATAAGAACGTAGACATAAGCTATTCCGAAAAAGCATACGAGACATATCTTAGTGTAGAATCAAAGCGTGAGGAACCGAGAGAGGTTCTATTTAGGACAGTGGAGAAGGGCAAACATGGCTTTGATGGAAAGTACGCAGAACAGGCTATGGAGTACATGAAAGAGGTTGTGTAGAAAAGCATTAATATACAAAAGGGGGATAAATAATTATGAAGCTATTCATTAAGCAGAGGGCATTTTCTTGGTTTGACAATTACAAGATTTTCGACGAGGATGGTAATCCTATTTACCGAATAAGGGGAGAACTGTCATGGGGACATTGTCTAAGGATGTACGACACAGATGACAGTGAAGTGTGCATGGTTCGCGAGAAAGCTGATACATTACTGCCTAAGTTTGAGATGTACATAGGTGGTACATATATTGGATGTATTAGCAAGGAACCGGATGTGGCTAAGAATGTTTACACCATTGACTTCAATGGCTGGCGAATAGAGAGCGACCTTATGGAGAATGATTTCCAAATATATAATGGAACAGGTTATCAGATTGCATCCATGACCAAGGAGGTTCTTAATCCTGCTGATACATATCGAATTAAAATAACTAGTCCACAGGATGAATTGTATGTACTTATGCTGATGGTTGCTATAGATGCGGAGAAATAAGGACGAAAAATATATTTCTTGGCCGGCCTGCCTGGGGATTGGAACGTGCTGACACTTAAAACGGTCAGCTTAGTCCAACCCAGTCGCGGCCAGATGGAAGTGTATTGTATCGTCCTTTTTGAATATAACTATTTGGTTTTATCTTTCTTTTCAACAAACTTAACTTCCAGTTCCATATCAACAGCATTTGCCAGCTTTGTAAGAATATCTATGCTAGGCATATTTCTCTTTGATTCGATTCGGACGATGTTAGTTCTGGCGATACCTGTAAGATTCGCAATCTTTTCCTGTGACAAACCCTTTGCCTTTCTGATTGCTATGTATTGGTCGATAATCCCATTTTTAATTCTTGTTTTCTCGGTTTCGATAAATGCTTCGTATTCTTCGGTTTTGTAAATGTAATCCATAATAACCCCTCCCTGTATAAAAACTAATACGGATAAATTATAATACTGCCAACAATAAAAGTAAATATGTTGGGCGTAGAAAAAAATAATGAAAAAGCTAGTAGAATAGAGTATAATGTTGGAATTAAGGTGTCGTTTGTGAAGGATCTTTTATAATAGACACTGAATTAGTGAGGATGAAAAGAGAAAGTAAAATGACAGGGGGGTAAAATGATTAGTGAAGAACAAAAAACAATAGTAAGAGAAAAATAACTTTTGGGGCGGAGACACAAAGAAAGGCTTTTTTATAGCAATTTAGGCTGCTGAGAAATACTGAAGAAAAAACGGACGGGAATAAAGTAGCTGATTTGTATATGAAAATGGAGAAGGAAATAGAAGGTGGGATATGTTAGCAATACAATATATAAAAATGTACTGGACTAAAGAGAATAGAACTCCAGAAGGATCTTTAATGCGGAAAAATTATTACAAACCAGACAAGATAGATTCTTCCGTTAATCTTGATGGTTTGGATGCAGAGATTTTCGTTCAAAAAAGACATTATACTCAAAAGGATATAATGTATACAGACACAGAATATAATAAAAAATTTGGGAGTTATTTTGTGAATGCCAGTGGACCGACAGAATCTGCAGAACGAGAAAGAAAGCGCAAATATTTACTAGAACAAAATGTTGCAGAAAAAGATAATCGAGGAAAGTTTTATGATAGTGTAGAGAGTGTTAAAATCCCAGGAATAGAGATAATTAAAGAAGATGATGCCTATAGAATAATATGGTACTCATTGGATAGAGGATATCAGCCTGTGAGAAAAGGATATAATCAATTTTATCATAAGAACGGTAAACGGATAAAACATGAAACTGCATTTGTTTTGAAAAAGGGTGAGGCAGGGAAAATAGAATACAATTATAGATATACAAGTTACTATGGACAACATTATGAGCAGTTTTGTATTTATATAATCAATACGGATGAGATAAATCACAATACTTTTGTGGATGCAAAATATGAAAAACAGTATAATGAACTGGTTGATTTATTTTAAGATGAAAAAAACTAGTTTAGTGGAAAAGAGAATTGGATTTGTGAAGGAGACAAATATATGCAGATTATATCAATGGAACTAAGGAAATAGCGGTGTGTAATGCGGTATTTAAAGCGGAGTATTATGTTGGTCAGGGAGTAAGAGGGAGAAAGTATATGATTTTAGGAGAACCAGCCAAATTTGCAATTGTTTTTGATGTAGTTAAGGAATGGAATACAGACTTATCGTTTAATAATGGTGTCTTAATGATTTCTGTTGATTGGAAGGTATATCCAGGCAATGAAATTGTAAATGCTACACTTAATTTTGAGATACCTAATTTGAAGGATTGTATGAGTAATATAGGTGTGGATGAACAATTATTTGAACTTTCAAAAGATGAAGCATTTACGAAGATGTATGATTTGCGTTTTCCAGAGGATTGGGATGTAGATGAAGATTATAGATTTGATATTTCACCAGAAATCTTCTCCGATAATGATTGTTTAATATTTGCAGTTAGTAATGGAACGCAAGTACGAGTATTAGCCTCTACGAATTTGGAGTATATAAAAACCGAATCAAGATATAATCTAGAAAATATTGAAATTAGTGAGACATATATTTCTATAGAAGAATGGAATGAAATTTTGTCAAAGCTGGATATATAGTATTGAAGAATGAATTTTAAATTCCCTCTTGGAGGTTGATTTATGTTAGGAATTTATTTTAGTGGAACAGGCAATTCAAGATACGCATTAGAGGTGTTTCTTAAGGAATTAGACGAAGACTTTGCTCTGTTTGCTATTGAAGAAGAGAATCTTATAGAGCAAATAAATAATCACGATGAAATAGTGTTTAGCTATCCTGTGCAATATAGCGATGTTCCTAAAATTTTGAGAGATTTTATACATAATAATTCAAAGCTGTGGCAGGAGAAGAGAATCTTTGTTATTGCCACAATGGCCATGTTCAGCGGTGATGGCGCAGGGGTATTAGGTCGCTTGCTTAAAAAATATGGTGCCCAGATCACTGGTGGTCTGCATCTTATAATGCCTGACAGTATTGCTGACGAGAAGGTGTTAAAGCGCTCCTACGAGAAAAACTCGCAGCTTGTGGCAAAGGCTAAAGCTAAGATAGTAAAAGCAGTAGCTGATATAAAAGTGAGCCGATATCCTAAAGAAGGTTTAGGTACATTTTCGCGATTGGCAGGTTTTATAACTCAAAGATTATGGTTTGGTCATAGAACTAAGGCATATAGCAATAAATTGAAGATAGATACGGACAAATGTATTGGTTGCTCTAAATGTGTAAAGCTATGCCCTACAGAAAATATTGCAATGGAAGGTAAAAAAGCCAAGGCTGGCGACAGATGTACAGTGTGCTACAGATGTGTAAATGCATGTCCTGTACAAGCCATAACCCTGCTTGGTAAAAAAGTTGTTGAGCAGACTAGCATAGAGAAGTATGTGAAGTAAACAAAGAATTTGCGCAAACAGGCGAAGCTGGCTGATATAGATTACTTGCCAAAAAACAAGAAAAATTGTATTGACGAATAATAGTTGATTATTCTATTGACATTATAATTAAATCGATATATTATGATAGTAACAAAATGCTGTAAATACCCAATGGGTTATACGAAAAGCCTAGAGAGGTGCCACTCTCTAGGCTTTTCTCGTTCTTGAAGTGAACTACTCTTTGTAGGCTGTTGCTGTCTACTTATCTCTATCCAGCCACTTGCATATGTAGTATGAGACTACGCCTGCCATAACAGAGATAATAAATGCTGTAATTATTCCCAATGGACTTCACCTCCCTTCGCTTTACGCTAGATGGAGTCGACAGCCTATATTAACTAACAAATTGTGTGTTCTTTGATTCTGGAAAAGAAATCAATAACATACATCTGTATCAAACTAGATACGGATAAATTATAATACTGATAGTTACAAAAGTAAATATATATGATTGGATAAAAATGATGAAAAATGCTGTGGAATTGAGTATAATTGTGTTAGTGATGTAAATGCAATCGCAAGAGGGGGACGGGATATATGAATCAATGTATATTTTGTAATAAAGAAAACATATCAACTAGCTTTGTATACGAGGATGAAGTAGTGATGGCATTTATGGATATGGACCCTATCAATGAGGGACATGTTCTTCTTGTGCCAAAGAATCATTATCTGGATGTAGATGAGGTGCCGGATGATGTTTTAGCACACTTGATGATAATATCAAAAAGAATTGTATCTGCTCTTAAGGAAATATACAGACCCGATGGTTATAGCATTATGCAAAATGGTGGAGCATTTAATGACATAGGGCATTATCATTTGCACATATTCC
>SVEI01000069.1 GCA_015057445.1 Lachnospiraceae bacterium
AGCTTCCACCAACTGCAAGATTTAAGATAATGTAGAATGGCTGGTCAAATGGTGCTGGATAAGTAAGCTCACCCTGTCCCTCTGTAACTGAATACCAATCTGACTCAGTATGATATAAGTTACCATCTAAGTACCAGCTAATCTTTCCTGGCTCCCACTCTACTGTAAATACATGGTAGCTATCTGAAAATGTATCACCCTCAAGTGCGTAGGTTCCCTGACTCTGATTATGTGGATTTCCATAATGAATTGTTCCGTAGTTAGTGGTTGTCTCACTACCGTGAACCTCCATAATATCCACCTCGCCACATCTTGGCCACTGACCATAAACATTTTCATCTGTAGACATAAGCCAAAATGCTGGGAGGTAACCTACCCCTTCAGGTACCTTAAGCTTCGCCTCAAATATTCCATATGTAAAGTCTCTCTTATTCTGAGTATTTACTCTTCCTGAAGTATAGTAATCATTGCCCTCTGCATCTGTAGTCTTTACTGGTCTTAATACTAGTTTGCCATCTTCAATGTAGATGTTCTCCTCGGAATCCACATATTCCTGCCACTCTTCATTTACCCAACCTGGCTCATGAAGCTCCACATTCCAGTCATCTCTGTTAAGGGTTTCTCCATCGAAGTTATCCTCCCACACAAGATTATAACCATCGTAGGATAAATCGCTGCCCATAACAACCTCCTCTTTTACTTCCTCTTCCGAAGCCTCCGAAGTATCCTCTACCTTCACATCTCCACTTGTAGCTTTTTGTTCAGCAGTCTTGGAATTTGTCTCTTTGTCTCCCTTATTCTTGCCCGTCAACGCTACAGTTACTACTGTCACCGCTATGACCAAAATAGCAAGAACGCCAATCAGAATTTTACTTCCCTTTTTCATAATTTCCCTCCATTTGAATTTTTGATTTTTGTCTTTGTTTTTACTTCCGATTCCTGATAATAAAAATTTATCAAAAATTCAAACTTCGCTATATCAAAATATTTGTTTTTATTGTAAAATATTGTCTACAACAAAAATGTTTTTATAACATAACATATAACATAACAGGAGTGAATGCTAATGCCAGATAAATCCAACCAAACCAATAAAATACTATCACATAAACTATTTCTAAATAGAGAACACAATGTATCACATCTAGCCTACAACAGAGAGCTTAGCTTCTATGATGCAGTTAAGGCTGGAGACATATCTAAAGTAAAGGAGCTTATGTTGCCCTTAAAAAACGAAAACCTGGGGACTCTATCTGACAACATGCTTAGAAATCTAAAATATCACCTAACCATTACAGTTGCTCTTATTACTAGATTCTGTATGGAGGGCGGAATGCCAGCAGAGACTGCCTATACCTTAAGCGATATCTATATCCAGCGCATGGATAAGCTAAATTCTGAAGAAGAAATTGCCAAGCTTCATGAAGCTCTTGTTTTTGATTTTACCAAGCGAATGAAGAAGCTTAGCACAGAGCATATATTTTCCAAACAAATTTCCATATGCATAGGTTACATTGAAGAACACCTCCACGAGAAAATCTCTTTAGATTCACTTGCTGATTATCTTTCTTTAAACAAAACATATCTTTGCAAGCTTTTTAAAAAAGAGGTTGGTATAACCATAGGCGACTACATAAAAAAAATGAAGGTAGAAGCCGCTTCAAATATGCTTATATATAGCGACTACTCACCTTCAGATATTAGTAATTATTTTTCATTTTCATCTCACAGCCATTTTATAAATGTGTTTAAGGCGGAAACCGGGCTAACTCCTAACCAATACAGAAATGCAAACTACGGAAAACACTTCTCATAAAACATCCTACTATATATAAAGGCGAGATATAATGTATATAATCTGTTGTATCAACAGGGCAATATCACTATATCTCGCCTTGTGGTATTTATATCAGCCTTTTTTCTATTCCATGCGTTTCATAGTATGCTATCTTATCCTCATACATACATTTCTCCGCCTGAGTAATGGCGCTATCCAAATTAACATACCCATTTTCGAACCAAGCTGAGCCTACAGCCATAACAACTGAATTACTGGCCATATCTCCTTTTAGTTGCCTTTGCTTCTGTTCCAAACTATCCTTATTGATTCCAACGCAAAGGCAAATGAACTCATCACCGCCTACCCTATATAGATTGTACTTTCCTAGGACTCTTTTCATACATGCGCAGGCATCTAATATAAGCTTGTCACCAGCTTCATGTCCCTCTGTGTCGTTAATCTTCTTAAGTCCAGTTATATCACAATAGATAATTCCCAGTGACTTATTCTGCGGAAGGTAATTCTCTATATAATCATTCATAGCATGGCGATTGCCAAACTTAGTGAGATAATCACTATAGCTGGCCGCCTTAAGCTTTTTAAGAAGATTTCGTCTTCTAATAGTAGATTCCATAAAGTGTCCTACTATTTCAAGTAAACCAGAACTATACTCCAAATATTTTGCAGGTGGATTATCCACTCCATAAAATCCTATTACCTTCTTATTATCATATAATGGGGCAACAACTATAGACTTAATATTCTGTGCCTTGAGAATCTCATATTGCATATAGTTCTCTTCACGAATATCATCTATATCCTCTATGAGAACATTTTCCTGTTTCTTAAATGCCTGGTACCAGTTAGAGCATGCTTCTGGTGGTACATTCTGTAGATTATCCTTTTCTGGAGTAACGCCATTTGCTACCCACTCATAAGTGTTATCATCATGACCGTTAGATTTTTTCTCAAATATATATGTTCTCTCTGCATGCAATGCCTTTCCCAAATACTCTAAAATTATATCTATGGATTTGTCTGGATTAGGATTCTGAAGAGCTATCTTAATTCCTTCATTAACCAGTGCACTCATATCCTTATAATTATGTATCAAATCCTTCTGCTTTTCCTGAATGGACACATCGATGGCAATCTCCACACGAAGCCTTCTACCATCCTCCTCTACCATAGTATCCTTAAGCATAAGAAACTTCTTAAGGGCTGGATTAAAATACTTCCACTCCTTAAACTCACCTGGTTTAAGTTCCTTATTATTACATATAGAACAAGGAGCCAAGCAGTTTTGAAGTGCTTCATAGCACTTTTTATCCTTAATCTCTTCTACAGATTTTAGCCCAAAATCTGCCAAGGTCTTCTGGTTCATATATACAACTTCATAGGTGTCCATATCCGACACGTACACGTATTCATTTAGATTATCAAAAAATTCCCAAATTTTCTTCATGGTGCAAATCACCTCTCATCTTATGAAATATGCTTGTATATTACTATGCATGAACTTCCATGTTATCTAATATATCTATCACTCTAGACAAGTTAATTACTAACTCTCCATCATACATCTTAACAGGTATATCTGCATCTATAGGATATATAGTAGGACAAACATCCCCTTGCAGATCATACACCAATATACTCTTTTTAAATCTATCGATTATCCAATATTCCTTAACTCCCGCATCCATATATTTAGCAAGCTTTTTGCCGTAATCTCTAGACTTGGTAGACTTAGATATTACCTCTACTACAAATTCTGGTGCCCCCCATACTCTTGCCTGAGTAAGCTTTTTCGGGTCACACACTATGAAAACATCTGGTTGAAGCATAGTTTTGTTATCACAGTCAAGCTGAACATCCGTAGGCGATATAAAAGGTAGACATTTGCCATCTTTTTCAATTATATAATTGGATATCTGTCTATATATATCTCCCACAATCATCTGATGAGCGGCAGTAGGTGCTCCCATATCATAGATACATCCATCTATAAGCTCAACTCTTCGTTCCTCAGGCAAGGCAAGATAATCCTCTACTGTATATTCGCCCTGAACTCTTTCACCATACACAGCATGGGATTCCTCCAACAACATACCATCTACCCGAGACCTATACTCATCATTAAACATATGCTCTAATTCCTGAAGAGTACTGTACCTAGGATGGGCAGTCTCTCCTGAGAAAATCTTCTGCACCGTACCGAGAGGCACCCCTGATAGCTGAGATATAATATTATTGGTATAGCCATACTCTTCTTTTAGTTTTTTCATCTCTTCTATGGTCATATAATACACCTCCAATAAAACGAAAACTACTTCGATATAAATATTATAATTTAAGAACGCAAGGCAGTCAACCATATTTCTACCATTTTTTAACCATTTCAAAACCGTTTTGTATCCATTTTGTTTCCATTATTCGGTAATTTCCGCGAATTCCATTGAGGGGTGCCACTGAGATATCATCGAAAAACACAACCTTAACAAGTGGGTCTGTCTTTTGTGTAAGCGCTTACATTTTCCTCTTGCAATTTATACTCAATATGATATAATGTTACACATCAAGGCTTATCAAAGCTATATCGGGAGGTTAATCATGGGATTTTTAACAGGTAAGACAGTTATTATCACAGGCGCAGGACGCGCAGTTTTAAGTGACGGCAAGTGCGGTTCTATCGGTTACGGTATCGCAACTGCATATGCAAAAGAAGGAGCTAACATCGTTATTACAGGACGTAATGTTAAGAAGCTTGAGGATGCTAAGGAAGAGCTTGAAAGATTATATGGTATCAAGGTTTTAATAGTACAGGCTGATGTAAATGCTGGTGCAGACAACGAAGCCGTTGTAGGCGAGGTTGTTAAGCAGACTATGGATACATTTGGAAGAATCGACGTGCTTATTAACAACGCACAGGCTTCAGCTTCAGGTGTACCACTTGCTGACCACACTACAGATCAGTTTAATCTCGCTATGTACTCAGGTCTTTACGCAGCATTCTACTATATGAAGGCTTGCTATCCATACCTTAAGGAGAGCCAGGGAAGCGTTATCAACTTTGCTTCAGGCGCAGGTCTCTTCGGAAACTTTGGACAGTGTTCATACGCTGCTGCAAAGGAGGGTATCCGTGGTCTTTCAAGAGTTGCAGCTACTGAGTGGGCTAGAGACAACATCAATGTAAACGTTGTATGTCCTCTTGCTTGGACAGCTCAGCTTGAGCAGTTTAAGAATGCTTATCCAGATGCTTACGAGAAGAATGTTCACATTCCACCAATCGGTCACCTTGGTGATTCAGAGCTTGAGATTGGTCGTGTTTGTGTACAGCTTGCATCTCCAGACTTCAAGTATATGACAGGTGAGACTCTTACTCTTGAGGGTGGACTTGGATTGAGACCATAAGAGAAGCTTATTTTGAATAATAAATACGAGACTGTGCGCATATAGTTTACTGGCCGGCCTGACTAGGGTCGGTCCACGCTGACACTAAAACGGTCAGCTTAGTCCCGACCACTGTCGCGGCCGGATTGTTAATTATCTCGCACAGTCTCGTTTTATTTCGTGATATTTACCATTTGTTTTTCAACACATCTCCCTTAAGATATAGATTACCTTTCACGTCTTCTCTCACAGGAGTAAGTTGATTCTGCTTTACCATATAGGAAATGTTCTGTCTGCTGCACTCTAGAATCTTGCTGGTATCAGTTGTGTCTAATATATTTTTCCTGGAGAATGCCATAAAATCATCCAAGGTTAAATCTATATTTGTACCAGCCTGATATAACTCCCATGCCGGGATATCTATAGAATCATTAAATGTAACAAAATATCCACCTGTTCCCACTTTTCCTGAATTATACAGGTCTTCATTACACAGTATCTTGTCCAAGTCATCTATATGTGCCAGCTTAGTCAAATCCACCTTCTTTACCGTATCATTTGCAAAGAAGCACAGAAGCTTATTACCACCTAACAGCACTATATCTATAAGATTTCTCCTCTTTCTTCTAGCTACATATTCTGGTAACTCATCTAAGGTTCTTATATACATTTCATCCTGACAGCATCTACCCTTTGATATCTCCAAGAATTTCAACTCATCATATTCCTTTAGCTTGTGACAGTTCAATATGTCTCCTATATTCTGTCTTCCACTAGGGATTACTCTCTCCATTACCCACAACTTACTTATATCCCTAGGTATGGTATATATTTGCTTCTTAACATAGCCGGTAAACAGCAGTGGCGCATTCCACTCATCCAGATAATCTTGCAGCTCTATGATATATGTGCCCTCTTTCTCATAATAAAGCAACACACCCACTGATATTTTATTTTCCTCATCAATTATTTCGAAGATTTTCATACACCTCATACCTCTCAAATATCATGGTCCAAATCTTATCTATAAAGGTCTGAGATAAGATACCTTCCAAGCCACTAAAAATAATCTCCTTATCTGTTTCCTTTAGATTATTTGGAAATTTATATTTACTATCCTTAATCAGCTGCAAATTCTCACAACAGGAATGTCCACCTATAAAGTTATTGCAAGGCTTATCTGCCATAATATCAAAGCATGCAGCATCCTCATCTGTCAGACAGGAATATAACAGAGATAATCCATGATCAAATAGGGGAGCAATCCTTAAAGTATGCGCCCTGGAATTTCTCAACACCTCTAAATTCGCCCCATGTCTGTCTCTATTTAAAATGATGTAATCCAGTGCTATCATAATGTCCACATATTCTTTCCATCCCTGTCTTACACAGAAGTCATAATGTGACTCTCCTTTTTCACCATTAACTCTAAAATAGTCATCTATTGCCACCTTACTCTCCCCGGACTTTTTGAAGTTGTGGGATGCGCAAAGATAAGTGGTATACTTTTTCCCCTCCACCTCTATGTCAGCGTGTATCAATTCGTAGCTAAGGTGCTCCACTCCAAGTATGGTAAGTAATCTGTCCACTATTATCTCATTGATGCACTCATGTCCAACTATTCCCTTTTCAGAATCATAGTTTGAAAGCTTGTAGTACGTCTTAACTCCCGCAAGTGTAGATTCTGATTTTAGAAATGAACCGGCAGTTCCGCTGGAGCTTCTTATATGAGACCATTTGAGGAAGGTTAGGTCCTGCTTTTCATGAATTATGTTTGTTGTCATGGGTTAGCCTCCTTTCGGTGGGGTGTTGGATAGTTGTTTGGGGTTATTTTACAATATTATTTGTCGTGCGTCAAATAATATATCATTTTTATTGATTGTTTTTTCTATTAATGTTATACTATCAATGGTGCTACCCTATTCGGTAGGCGGTTAGTCCCTCTCCAGAGGGACTGTGACCCTCTGTTTACATAGAACTCATCTTTGATGAAATCTTGCTATTGGAGGGATGCCAATGTTGACTATTGAAAGCCTCATTGCAGTATTAAGCTTCGGCTTATCTTGCTTTGGGGTTGGATATACACTAGGTAATAAATCACGTAAAAAATAATCGCCCTCCAGTCTAGCAAACTAGGGCGATTATTTTAATCAAACTATAAACTGGACTAACCGTCTATCGGTAGCACCATTTGTATTATTATAATACATAATACATTATAAAATGTCAATGAATTCAAATATTTTTATTACAACCAATTTATCTTCTTTTCAAATACTACTTTACTATCTCCCTCTATTACAGTACCAATCTCATAACAATTATAGAACTGATTGATATGTCTCATAACAGCATCCTTATCTTTCTGGTCCACCACAACATTAAAGCCTACTCCACAGTTAAAGGTTCGCAGCATCTCTTCATCACTGATATTGCCATTATGTTTGATATACTTAAATATATTTAATGTTTTTATCTTGGACAAGTCAATCTTAGCACAGAGACCATCAGGGATAACCCTACAGAGATTTCCTTCTATTCCACCACCTGTAATATGAGCCATACCATGAATAAAGTCTCCACCAAACAAGCCCTTGATTGATTTGTAATATGGTGTGTGTGGCTTCATAATCTGCTCTATAAATGTTAACCCATCTATCTTGTCTAGCTTTATCTGTGGCAGCTTATCCATAAGTAATCGTACTAGGGAGTATCCATTTGTATGCAAACCATTTGACGCAATGGCTAGTACTGCGTCTCCTTCTTTAATTGCTGAGCCGTCTATAACCTTGTTTTTTTCAACAATACCTGCGATGCTTGATGTGAGAACATATACTCCTGATTCTACAACAAGAGGTTGGATGGATGTCTCTCCACCTACCAAGGAGCATTCATTTTCCTTGCAGGCATCTGATACACCTTTTACCAATGCAGTGATAGTGTCTTTCTCTGCATTTCCACAGACTATGGTATCTAATACTGCCAGAGGCTTAGCCCCCATAACCACAATATCATTCACCAAATGATTTATCATATCGTGGCAAATAGATTCTGTGTACCCATACTCCATAGCCAGCTTTTGCTTGGAACCTGGCTCTTCAGACTTTAGCACTAGAACTGGATTTTCTATATTTGGAAATTTTATATCATATAATGATGCAAATGGACCTAAACCATTTAGAACACGGTTATCCTTGGTTTCTAGGTGCTTGGACATTTCTTTTTTGATAGTATCTGTATAGGTAATATCGATTCCCGCTTTGCTATATGATAAACCTTCCACTTCCTTTTCGCTTCCAGCTAGAATCTCATCCACTGACACTTCTAGAATGGTTGCTAAATCCCTTAGTATCTCGATATTTGGATATGTAGTGCCATTTCCCCATTTTGATATGGCTTGAAATGAAACATTTAACTTGTCCGCCAGCTGTTGCTGTGTCATACCTAAAGCCTTTCGCTTTGCCATTATAAAGTTTCCAATTTTAATACTGTTAAGCATATTAATCACCGACCTTTTTTTCTTTATAATAGCTTGGTAAGTGGGTGTGGGGCAATAACCAGGTAAGGGAGTTTTAGGTGGGGATTCAACTGGGGGTTGAGGTTAATTCACATAAACATACACTTGATTTCCTGCATAGTTCTTCAATTGCTCTAATTCATCATTGTCACATATCAAGAAAATATCTGTATCTGATAATGCCAGAAAATCTGTCTTCGCTTGTTCTATGGATTGTCTCAACTCTTTGCCATTCTCTAAAAATGTTATGCCTCCTGCATATCGTCCTCTGCAATTACTGACCTCGTCCAATATGGTTTCTGATATATCTAAAGAGAATCTCATCATTTCCACTCTGGCATTTTCTAAGGTTCCTCCATATTCCATATCTGATAACAAATAAATATGGTCTGTATCTATCTGTAACAAGAATGCATTTTCAATGTTGTGTATTTGTTCAAAAAACGATTGTTTTGATGTTCGTGTCATTTGAATTATCATCTCCAATTTTCAAATATTGTGTCATTATGAAACAATAAATAGTCTTTACTATATAGTACAATATTTCATTAAAATCATATCATTTGAATTACATTTGTTCAATTATTTTTATTTATAGAAAATACATTTAACAATATCTCATATATATTATCCCCCAAAAAAAGAGAATCCATACAAATGAATCCTCTCTTCTTCGCTAATATCACTTAGCCCTTGGGAACAAATACTGCAAACATGCATTTTCATATGCCAAGTTCAACACCTTATGCTGATTTATCGAAGATAAAGCAGACAAGTCATTTTTAAACTCTTGTGCGTAATGCCCCCACTTCAATGCAAACAGTAATAATTCCTGTTCGTCTTTATTAAAGTATCGCATAACTTTCCCTCCTTTCCTAAGTAATATAAGAATTTGAACATATTTGAGATGAAAATGCTGTCGAAAAACTTAACATATTACATTTTACACATATTATTGCCGTTTGTTTCTTATGCTGTAATCTCAACACTCCTTCTTCTCAATTTGCAAGTAAAGTATAACTCCAATTTCAGATAAAAAAACGCATAATTTCCACATTTTTTTCACTGTGAATTCTCTATTCAAGTCAATCATTCCCTTACGGATTATCTGCGGAACCTATAGAGCAGCCTCCCCTTCGCTACGCTTCGGGTCGGCCATCTATAGATTCCTATGGAATCGCAGACGCAAAAAAAGACACAACCACAAGTAAACTTGCGTTGTGTCTTTTTTGCATCCGCGTTCCGCAGATAATCCTATCTCTTGCTGAACTGTGGTGCACGTCTTGCTGCCTTGAGACCGTACTTCTTTCTCTCCTTCATACGAGGATCTCTTGTTAAGTAACCAGCCTTCTTAAGTGCAGGTCTGAACTCCTTGTCAGCCTCTAATAAAGCTCTTGAGATACCGTGTCTGATTGCACCAGCCTGACCAGTGAATCCACCGCCGTGTACCTTGATGAGAGCGTCATACTTACCAGTTGTGCCTGTTGCAGCAAA
>SVEI01000070.1 GCA_015057445.1 Lachnospiraceae bacterium
AAAAGTTGAGAGTATCCGGAAATTGCAGTCATAGGAGTTTTAAGCTCGTGTGTCAAATCACCCATAAACAAGGTCTTCTTACGCTCCGATTCCTGAAGAGACTTGGTTCTTATCTCCACCGCCTCTGCCATCTTGTTAAAGTTTTCACTAAGCTGACCTATCTCATCATTTGAACTTATATCGATTCTATGAAAATACTCTCCGTCTGCTATTTTTTCTGCAGTTTCATTTAACTCTTCTAATGGTTTCAATACTCTATTCATTATCATAGATACAATTATTACTACCAACAGTATGATTCCTATCATAATAGCTAACATACCTAATACAATAAGAGATAGCTCATCCCAAACATAGGTTATATCTACAATTCTAAATACAGCAATATCAAATGTATTATTTACACTTTTAAATATAATATATTGTCTTCCACTATACCTATAATATGTGGACATATATTCACTGTTAACATACTCGTAATTTAAATTATATAAATCATCGAATTCAAATATAGTATGATTATATATCTCCTTACTCCACAGTATTTTATCTTCGATATCTGTTGCATATTCAAAAGCCAAATTATAATCATCATTCATCTGTTTTAGCTTAAATTCTATGTAATTGTTAGTCGGAACATCATTTTCACTAGCATTCGTTTGATATAATGAATTTACAACTTTTTGATATTCATTAGTTGCCTTTGCACCAGCTTCCTCCATATAGCTTTTTCTAACTAAAGTAAATATAATCACATCGCTTATAAGAAGAGCTATAAATATTGCTACGGAACTAATCCACATAATCTTCGTTTTAAGTTTCAATTCTTATTCCTCCAAACGATAGCCCAGCTTAGATACAGTCTTAATATTATCACTAAGTCCAAGCTTCTTTCTAAGCTGACCAATATGTACATCTACAGTTCTGGTTTCACCTACGTAATCCACACCCCATACCATTCGGAGAAGCTTCTCTCTGGATATGGCAATATTCTTATTCTTAGCTAAAACTGCAAGTAACTCAAACTCCATAGGCTTAAGTGCAACCTCTTCACCATCAACTCTAACAGAATGCTCCTCAAAGTTTATTTCCATATTTAAAATCTTTATTACATTGCTTAATTTATTTGTACGTTCCAACACCTTCTCAATTCGAACTAAAAGTTCCAGCATCTCAAAGGGCTTAACTATATAATCTTCTGCTCCACCCTTAAGTCCCTGTATCTTAGATGACACATCGTCCTTAGCTGTTAAGAATATAACCGGTATATCATACCTATTCATGATTTCTAATAATTCAAAACCATCCTTACCAGGAATCATCACATCAAGCAGCGCCAAATCATAGCTATGATCCCCCTCCATAGCATTATAAGCCTCTGCACCATCATGAAACATATTTGTCTCATAGCCTGCAACTGTAAGATTCATAGATATCATCTTGGCAATTGCAATCTCATCCTCCACAATTAATATTCTGTTCATTGTCATTTCTCCATTTCGTCATTTAATATTTTATCTTATATGGCTTACTCATGATATTATAATCAATATCTTGTACAAATAACATTCTTACGCCAAAGCAAAGTACACAAGCACCAACGCACCAAGCACAATTCTATACCATCCAAACAGCTTGAAATCCTTCTTTTTGATATAGCTCATAAGGAACTTAATTACAATTACAGATACAACAAATGCTGTAATTGTTCCCACTGCAAGTATTACAAGCTCACCTGATGAAAATGCTAATCCAATCTTTAGAATCTTAAGTAAGCTCATACCAAGCATTACAGGAACTGCCAAAAAGAATGTAAACTCTGCTGCTGCCACTCTAGATACACCTATAATAAGAGCACCTATAATGGTTGCTCCTGAACGAGAAGTACCAGGAATAATGGAAAGCACCTGAAACATTCCTATGACAAATGCAGTCTTGTAGGTGATATCTGCTAATGTAGCTACCTTTGCGTCTCTAGTCTTATTCCAATTCTCAATTACTATAAATGCTATACCATAGAATATAAGAGCTATAGCAATTACTGTAGGAGTATGCAGATGTTCTTCAATAAAGTCATCAAAAAGAATGGTAACTACTGCTCCTGGAATACAAGCCACTACCACCTTAAACCACATAGAGAAAATGTCCTTCTTCACCATAGGCTTCTTCTCCTCTGTAAGTCCAAACGGCCACATCTTCTGCCAAAATATCATTACAACAGCAAGAATAGCTCCAAGCTGAATAACGATAAAGAATAGCTCCTTAAACTCCTCTGACACATTCATCTTAATGAATTCATCTACAAGCAACATATGTCCTGTACTACTTACAGGCAACCATTCAGTTATACCCTCCACTATTCCAAGAAATATAACCTTTAAAATCTCAATAATATCTGGCATTACAAACCTCCTAATTCCCAAATAATTGATCTAATAAATCTATACCGCCAACCAATGCGTCTACCCAGTCAACTTCCCCCTGTTCGCTTCCGTAATCAGACACAAAATCAAATTTTACATCATAGTCCTTAAATCGGATATTATATTTTCTATCACAACCTAAAAATGAATTATCTGCACCAACCACTCCGATAGCAAGATTACACTTTTCGCTGGTTCTTACATTAACCTCGTATCCATCTTTTAGTACCAGGTAAAGGCTTGGATTAACTATACTTGTATCTGCATAACACATTCCAAATTCATAATCAGAAGCTAATGTAGTTGAATCACATGCATCCTCTATATCTGTTATTGGTTCAACATCATTTGTTACAGTTTCAACCAGATTACCATTATCATCGTATATATCAAATGAACCCACGCCCTCTAACATCAATATATTAAGCCCGTCATCCACAAATCTTTCACAATAATCTTCCTTGTATATAAGTTCCACCTTATTATCATCTAAATCTGACAGATTTCCTATAAGTCTTAGCTTTCCATTATTATAGGTGTAAATCTCAACTTTCTCTGGTTCATTTGCTAAATCTAAATCTATGCATTGTTTATTTCCAATTTCAATACATCCATCTTCATTAACTGTCAAATTCTTTATTCTAGATACTCCCAAATTTCTTAGAATTATAGTTGTCTTTTCTCCACCTATATCTCTTAAAGTTGTAGTATGACCAGGATTCTTATCTATTACATATGTATCATTACCAAGGTTTCCATCTAAAGTATCTGTTCCTGCGCCTGCAATAAGCACATCATCAGCCACATATCCTATTAGATGGTCATCACCCTTTCCACCATACATAACAGTATCTATATCAAATGCACTATTAACGCCCACATTATCATAAGCTGTAACGGTGCCTCCATTTACAGATGAAAGAACAACTCTGCCATTCTTAATAACTCCTGTCAACGAACCGGCCAGTTCTTCATAATCAATATTTTCATAGTCAACTATATTCCATGGAGTATCAAAATTAACATTCTCCATACCTGTCTCGATAACATTTTTGGTAATATCAAGATACGTTGGTCCATATGGCTCGTAAGTAAAACCACTATTTCCTTGATTAACCTTGTCTGTAAATGTAACCATCCCGTCATTTGCCTGCAATGTTGACCATATAATATGGGAACCAGCATCTACTGTCTTAGGAATAAATGTATATTCATTAAGACCATCTAAATTGGTCTCTCTATCTATCTGATAAATATAATCAGAATAGGTGTGCTGAATCAAATCTGCCACCTCATAGCCCGTGTCATCTGTATAGTTACAAAATGGTATATTATCCAAATCATCTGTACCTGTAAAATTATCTATATCCAAATAACTGTAAAAATATGTCAAGTCAATAATATGTCCACATGCTCCATCAAAACAGTATCCATACTTACCACTAACCAATGACTCATAGGCGCAAAGAGCTCCACCTAAAGAATGTCCAGCAAGTGTAATATCCACATCCTGCTCACTTATACCATCCATAGCCAACGAACACACGACCATTCTATAAAATGAATCTGCATCCTTAAACTGATTGCTCAACTCATTAAACAATGCAAACTTAAAATCTGTACCAGTCCAATCGTTGCTTTCATCTAAAGCAAATTCCTCCGTAAACATCTCACTACCACGAAATGCAATTACAACCTTATCTTCATTTTTAAATGCTACAGAGTAGAATCCAGTAGTGCTATTATGATTACATACTGTATATATTTCCCAATCTCCTATTACCAAGCCATATAGCCCTGCGTATGTTATACCAGAACCTTCCCATATTTCATCAGAATAAGTAACTTGATTGTCACTAATATATTCAGCAACAGTTTCCCCCTCATGTTCATCAAGATAATCATACACAAGCTTTGCAAACAATAAATGTTCTAGCTCATCTTCCTCCTTATTATCCCCTAAGGTTTCTACAGGTGTTGTCATATCTCCTGTTGCAAATACAGGCTGTATATTCCACAAAAAAACACTTGCCATTGTTATTATTGCTATGACAATCTTTAATGAAATATTAAATTTGTGCCGTATAATTATCTCCATATTTTAAATCCCCAGTATCTGATAATCCAAACTATAATAATTACATATAATTCTTCTCGTGGAATTATACATCATTTCAAGGCAAAATAAAAGCAAAACAGCCAATCACATACTAGCACTAGCTGTTTTACTCTTATTATATAACTTTATTTACCTGATAATGCATCCAGATAACCCTCAAGTCTCTTCTGGTCATCAAGGTCTAACTTATTGTATGCCTCTATAATCTTATAATCCTTTGACTCTTTATCAATAACAACAGTCTCAGTAGCTTTGTAATCCTTATGCTTCTTATTCTTAGTATCAAGAAGAAGATCATATACTGAACAATCCAAAGCCTCGCAGATAATCATCAATTTATCTGCTGATGGATTAGTTCCTTTTCTTCTCCAGTCACTAATTGTACTCTGGGAGATACCAGTCTTTCTAGAAAACTCAATCTGAGAAATCTTTTTGTCAGCCATCATCTTATAGATACGTTCACTAATTATCATATTACCGCTCCTATTCCTTATGTATTTTATGATATCCTAAGTATAATACATTTTATTGTTTCAATCAAGGCAAATATCGTATTTTCCGTAATACGATTACTCAATACTATCATTATGCTTCTTTTGTATTGTCCTATATACAAGTATTCCTGCCACACTTATAACAAATGCAACAGAAAATGCAACGATAGTCCAAACATAATCACTTCTCTCTAATGCATCTCCTCCTATGGTTGAAGTAACAATTGAAGGTATTCTTCCAAGTGAACACACCATTATCCACACCTTAACCTTGATTGTGGTAAGTCCTGCAAAATAGCATAACAGATCCTTAGGAGTTCCAGGAATAACAAAAAGCAAAATTAGTAACGCTTCTCTCTTCTTGTTTCGCAAGAAATCTAGTCCTTTTATATCCTTGTTAGAAAACATCATCTCAACTAGATTAGTTCCATATTTTCTAACAAGTAAGAATACAATCATACTACCTATGGTTGAACCAATAAGATAAAGTAAGGTTCCTTGAATTGCTCCAAAAGCGTACCCACCAGCAATCTCTACCGGTTCTCCTGGCACAAGTGCAACTATAACCTGAAATACTACCATAATCATATAAATTACGCAGCCAAGCAAACCATGATTAATCATCCACTCTTTAAAGTAATCCTTATTTGTAGCAAATTTTATTATTACATATCCTAAAAATGCACAGAAAAGAAGAGCCAGAATAATAAGAATAACCCTGACTACCTTTCTTGTTTTTTGTAGCTTCTTACCTCTTTGTTCTGACTCCATATTTTATCCCCTGTTAGTTTACATAGTTATACACTTTAACATTGTAGCTTTAATATTATAGCTTTTAATAATTACAACATTTTAAGTATAACCTTAATCTCCATGATTCTTTCATCCTTTTCGGATTTAATCTCAGCTAAAATCTCACCTTCCATAAGATGCATAAGCTGTCTGCAAATATATAGTCCTAAACCACTACCATTTTTATTCTCAACATTGGTTCCTCTGAAAAAGCTGTCAAACAAATGACTAAGCTCATTATCCGGCAATTTACAGCCTGTATTACTAATGCTTATAACATATTCCTCTGAATCCTTTGTAGTCTCAATCCATATTCTTCTGCCATCACCATACTTAATAGCATTTTCTACAATATTTTGAATAACTTCTATAAGTCTGTCCTTGTCACCATTTACAAGGCAATTCTTATAATCAGCAATGGTAAAATCTATATTATTAAGAGCTGTTTTATCCCTATAATAATCATCTATAAAGCTTAATACCTCACCTGTATAAACCTCTGTGTTGCTAACCTCAAAAGTAAGGAAATCTTCGCTGGATGCCTTTACAATATCAGATATATAGCTTTCTATCTCATCAACCTTAAGATTTATGTTGTCAGCAACCTCTTTCTTTCTATTCTCATCCTTGTAAAGATTCTTGCTGATTGCCTTGGCATATAAGGATATGGCATTAAGTGGAGTCTTAATATCATGGGACAAGGAAAGCAGAAGCATCTTCTTATCACGCTGAACCTCTAACTCTCTAGCCTTACTCTCCTCTAGGTTTTCTCTTAGCATATTCATACCCCAGATAAATCGCCCAAAATACTTATTCTTAGACTCCTCTAGTGGCTTATTCATATTACCCTTCGCAAGCTCGTATGGAAGCTCAGAAAATTCATAGAATGGTTTTAATATATTATTTCTAAGATATAGATATACGCACAGCAATACTACACCTACCACCGCAAGTACAGTATTCAAAAGTATAAAAAGCTTGTTGTTATCTGAGTTTGCAGGAATGTATGTAATCTTATAAATATATCTATCTGTTGCCACAATATAGTAGTCTTCATTTTCATGTTCAACTAAGTCTCTTATTGATGCTCCCGTTTCATCTATTTGTATTGACTCTAAGCCAGTCAGGCAATCATAGGACTCCATTCTGCAAACCAAATAAAGCTCCTCAAGTGAATCAGGAGCCCTATTATCCGTGTTTTCAAACGATTTTATAGCCTGCTCTACACGATTTAGTGCAACCTTGTGTTCTCTGCTATTGTCCGAAAAATCATAATGATGAACTATTACATTTAGAGACACTATACATGCTATAAAAATAATGATTCCAATTATAAACAATCTGTCTATCTTTTTCATATAACATACCCTTATATAATATATGTTGTTCTTTTACTCGCAACTGCCATGCAAAAACATAAGCATATGCTTCTCATATTCAACAAATACAATATTAAACAAAATACCTAGATAGGTATTTGATATTATTCCACAACCATCTATAGTGTCCTTATCTGCCTCATAAACATTTTTAGGCTTACCAAGATAATACTCCACATCCTTAGCATACTTTTCGATTGCAACCTTTACCTTTTCCTTATCACAATCTAATCTATCCTTGTAATATCTAAAAATAGTTTCCTGCATAGACATATTCGTAGGCTTAATATCAAGCTTTTCGATTTCTGCTAAAAGTTTTTCATCAAAATTATCTACTGATTTATCCTCTACAAGATTTTTAATGCGCTCTATTATATGTTTTTTTATAATGCTTTCATCTAATCCATCAATGCAAAACACATCACTAGCCAAAGCTTCATAATGAACTCCGGCCTCATATAATGCCATATCGAAATTATCTGTTATCACTCGTATAGCACCTGCTATATAAGCACAGCTTCCATATTCATTGTTATACAATTCATCTCTTTCATCCGAAAAAATAGTCATTATCATTCTCTCCTAACAAAATCTATATCCCACACCCCATACTGTCTGTATATGTACAGGCTTCTTAGGATCATCCTCCAATTTTTCTCTCAGCCACTTAATATGTACTGTGAGTGTCTGTGGCTCACTATCGCTGTCAAAGCCCCATATCTTATTAAAAAGTTCATCCTTAGAGATAACCTTATCCTGATTTTCCATAAGATATAAAAGTAGGGCATATTCCTTAGCATTAAGAGACTTCTCTTCCCCATTTTTATATACTCTATGTCCTATCTTATCAAGCTTAATATCACCACATATTATCTCGTCTGTGGAATACCTTCTCTTGAATATTCCCTGTACCTTGGCAAGAAGTATATCGATATCGTATGGCTTTTCTATATAATCATCAGCTCCAAGTAATATACCATTAAGCTTGTCTTCCTTACTGTCCTTGGCACTTACTATGATAATAGGAGTATTGTCCTTCTCTCTAATCTTACTACATACAGCAAATCCATCCATACCAGGAAGCATAATATCTAATATAAATAGCTTTGCACCTTCTGACTCAAATACCTCCAAGCCCTCTTCCCCTGTCACGGCAAGGTACGCATCATATCCTTCCGCTATGAGGAAGTCTTGCAGGAGACCTCCTATTTCCTCATTATCCTCTACTACTATTATATCCGCCATTTTTTACCTTCCTTTTATGTAATATAAAGCCTACTAACCACACTACTCCTGCTACCAAAATAATAGGAACTGCTATGATTGTTATACCTAAGGCTCTAAAGGCCCAATCTCCCGATATACGTTGTCTGCACAAATCAATCCTATACACGTCAATAAGTGTGTATCTCTCTTGGTTAGTATGATCCACATATTCTAGCTTTTTAGCAAAAATTTCCAGATTATCTTTGCTATCAGGGTATTTATCCACATATTCATCATCCATAGAAACTATCAAATTCTCATAGTAGTCTCCATCTAACCAAACCTCTCGATGTGCCTCAAATAGAAGATATTCCCTACCATCTATTACTATATTACCCTGTCTTGTACATATATCATAGCTATCAGGATATCCGGCTTCTCTAGCCTCCCTATAATTCACCGAATACTTGTCCCACTGTATCTCATACACAATCCATACAGTTGCATCAAAGACTATAAGAACAGCTATTACTACAAGTATTATATACCCAAATATTTTCCATGGCTTACTTAATGTTTTGTTCCCCATTTTGCTCTCCATTCATTAACGTATACAGCTTACCACCAATTGTAATCAACAAACATCCAACCCCATAGCATATAATATCCTTTATATCAAAGGTAGTCCCTACTAGTACACTGAAAAATTTATTATCCTGTAACCCTAACAGTTTCACAATATTAGCATACTGCATTAGTTCCACAAACACACTGAACAAGAATATGTACAACGGTAACAATTTAACTTTATTCGGTATTATTATACGAATAAATGTATAAATCACCGCCACAACCAATACATCTCCCACATATGGGCGAATAAAGCTGTCGTGAACGAATAGCGCAATCATAATCTCAATTATTAGTATAATTATTGTGATAATAGCGTATATTACCCTTCTTGATCTCATCACTTTCTCCTTATATCAACAAAGAGTGCTAACATTAATCATCTAGACGCTTAAATCTTGGCACAATTTTCCCATCAATTTCAACATCCTCGAAAAACATATCCTTTGGCCTAACCCAGATTCCATAATCCCCATACTGCGCCTGGTAAACCACCATCTCTTCTAAGGTTTCGCTATGCTTTGCAATACCTAGAACCTTGTATTTATTTCCTTTATAGTGTTGGTATAATCCTGTCATATTTACCTCTTAATCAATTCATACTATCTATAATTTCAAACTAAGCAGCAGCCTTATCACTCTTATTTCCTACATATCCTGCGATACTTCCCACGATACCGCCAAGCACGTGTGCTAGGTTAGACACATTATCATCTATAGCAATACCTCTGTAGATTTCCTGTCCAATGTATATAACTGCAATAAGTATAAATGTAAGCGGAATCTCGCCCTGCTTAAAGCTTGTAAAGGATGAAAGAAGTATAAATGCGAATACCACACCACTTGCTCCACATAAAGCTATATTAGGGAAGAATATATAGTTCAAAATTCCTGTTATAAGTCCTGTAAGTGCTATAACCTCTATCAAATCCTTAGCACCATACTTCTCCTCAAGAA
>SVEI01000071.1 GCA_015057445.1 Lachnospiraceae bacterium
GAGGACCCTGAGATAGAGCAGTTAAATGTATTAAAGTAAATTATGGAGGAAAGAAAATGGGATTTTGGTTTAGTGAATTTCACACTAAGGACGTAAAGCTTAGCCTGAAGGTAAACAAGCAGCTCTTTTCCCAGAGAAGTGATTATCAGCAGATAGATGTATTTGAGACAGCAGAATTCGGCAGGGTGCTGGCACTTGATGGCAATATAATGCTTACGGAGAGGGATGAATTTATATATGACGAGATGATAACCCATGTTCCTATGGCGGTACACCCAAACATAAAAAATGTTTTGGTAATCGGTGTAGGTGATGGTGGAGTTGTAAAGGAGCTTACAAGGTATGACTCCATAGAAAGAATTGACTTGGTTGAGATGGATGAGATGGTTGCAGAGGCATGCAGAATATACATACCGGCCAATGCCTGCAGGCTTGATGACGCAAGAGTTCATATATATTATGAGCATGCCCTGAAATATATCAGAAAGCATGAGGATGAATATGACCTCATAATAGTTGATTCCAATGACCCATATGGTCCTTCAGAGGGACTTTATACCAGGGAATTTTATGGTAGCTGTTACAAGGCATTAAAAGAGGATGGAATAATGGTTAATCAGCAGGGCAGTCCATTTTATCAGGAGGATGCTGATGCTATGAAGAGAAGCCACGGAAGGATAGTGAATACATTTCCAATAAGCAGGGTTTATCAGGCTCATATACCAACCTACGCTGCGGGCTACTGGCTGTTTGGCTTTGCCAGCAAAAAGTATCATCCTATAGATGATATGGATGAGGAAAGATGGAAGGGACTTCATCTTAAGACAAAGTATTATACAACAAGATTGCACAAGGGAGCATTTTATCTGCCTGCATTCTTGGAGGAAGTTTTGCAGGAGGTAGAATAATGCTAGAGAGAAATATAGAAACATTTATAGGCTGTGATGCAGATTATGAGGAGTCAAAAATAGTTCTTTTCGGAGCACCCTTTGATTCCACAACCAGCTATAGGCCGGGAGCCAGATTTGGTAGCAGTGCAATAAGACATGAGAGCTTTGGATTAGAAACCTACAGCCCATATCAGGATGTGGACCTTGTGGATTATAAGGTGTTTGATAGCGGAGATTTAGAGCTTAGCTTTGGAGACTCTCGTGTGGCATTAGATGATATAGAAGAAAGGGCAGACATCATACATAATGACGGAAAGCTGCCTATTATGGTGGGTGGGGAGCATCTTGTAACCCTTGGGGCGGTTAAGGCAGCTCTTAAGAAATATCCTGATATGCATATTATACATTTTGACGCTCATGCAGATTTGAGACAGGATTACCTTGGGGCTACCTTAAGCCATGCCTGTGTTATGAGGCGCTGTCACGATTTGATGGGAGACGGAAGGATACATCAGTTTTGCATAAGGAGTGGTGAGCGAGATGAGTTTAGGTTCGCAAAAGAACACACTGATATGCATAGATTTGATTTGAACGGCTTAGATGAACTGTTAGGGGAGCTTATTAGTAAAAAATGTCCGGTCTACTTAACTATAGACCTTGACTGCTTGGACACCTCAGAATTCCCAGGAACCGGAACACCTGAGGCAGGGGGAATAAGCTTTAAGGAATTACTTGGAGCAGTGTTAAAGGTATCTAAGGCATATGTAGTTGCAGCGGATATTAACGAGCTTGCGCCTACGCTTGATATGTCAGGAGCTTCAACAGCTCTTGCCTGCAAGATATTAAGAGAGCTTATGCTTGCATTATTACAGAATATGGAGGAGAGATAATGAGTAGAGTATTAATAATCGGATGTGGTGGAGTTGCCACAGTTGCTATATCAAAATGCTGTCAGGTAAGTGAGGTTTTTTCAGAGATATGTATCGCCAGCAGAACCAAAGAAAAGTGTGATGCATTAGCTGATAAGCTTCGCCCTAATACTAAGACAGTAATCACAACTGCTAAGGTTGATGCAGACATAAAGGAGGAGGTTGTTGAGCTTATAAAAAGCTACAAGCCGGAGCTTGTAATGAATATAGCACTTCCTTATCAAGACCTTGTAATCATGGATGCCTGCTTAGAATGCGGAGTAAACTATATGGATACTGCTAATTACGAGCCTGAAAATATAGAGGATGAAGAGTGGAAGGCCATATACGAGAAAAGATGTAAGGAAAAGGGCTTTTCAGCATATTTTGACTATTCCTGGCAGTGGGCATATAAGAAGAAATTTGAAGAAGAGGGACTTACAGCCTTGCTTGGTTCTGGCTTTGACCCTGGTGTAACTCAGGCTTACTGTGCATATGCCAAGAAGCACATTTTCGATGAGATAGAAACTATAGATATCTTAGACTGTAATGGTGGTGACCATGGCTATCCTTTCGCTACCAACTTTAATCCTGAGATAAATCTAAGAGAGGTTTCTGCACCGGGAAGCTACTGGGAGGATGGACACTGGGTGGAGATACCTGCCATGAGCATTAAGAGAGAGTACAACTTTGACCAGGTTGGTATGAAGGATATGTATCTTCTTCATCACGAGGAGATAGAGTCTCTTGCAGTAAATATTCCAGAGGTTAAGCGAATCAGATTCTTTATGACATTTGGACAGAGTTACCTGACACATATGAAATGCCTTGAAAATGTGGGAATGCTTTCCACAACACCTATAAATTACGAGGGTAAGGAGATTGTTCCTATACAGTTTTTAAAGGCTCTTCTACCAGACCCTGCATCTCTTGGACCTAGAACAAAGGGCAAGACAAATATAGGATGTATATTCACAGGTAAGAAGGACGGAAAGGATAAAACCTGGTATATCTACAATGTGTGTGACCATGAAGAATGCTTTAAGGAGGTTGGCTCACAGGCTATAAGCTACACCACAGGAGTACCGGCTATGTGCGGAGCTATGATGCTTCTTACTAAGAAATGGAACAAGCCGGGAGTATATACAGTAGAGGAGTTTGACCCGGATCCATTCTTAGATGCACTTGACAAGTACGGCTTGCCAAGGAGTGTAGAGGAAAATCCGGAGCTGGTGGATTAGTTATGTATAAGGGTGATAACAGACCAGCCTTTAGAGGCTTGGATGAAAAAAGATATAATGCCATAGCCACACTTCCTACACCCTGCTATGTTATAGACGAGGCAAGGCTTGTGGAAAATGGCAGGACTTTAGACAGGGTGAGAAAGGAAAGCGGAGCTAAAATTCTTTTGGCCCAGAAAGCATTTTCCAACTATGACCTATACCCAGTGATAGAGCCTTATCTGGATGGCACTGAGGCAAGTGGTCTCTATGAGGCAAGACTTGGAAGTGAGGAAATGGGACATAAGGAGTGTCACGTCTTCTGTGGTGCGTACAGAGAGGATGAATTTGAAGAATTACTTAAATATGCAGACCACATAGTGTTTAATTCACCGTCACAGCTAAAAATGTTTGGTGAAAGAGCAAAGTTAGCAGGGAAAAGTATAGGACTTCGAGTGAATCCTGAACTGTCAACCCAGGGAGAGGGTGAGATATATGACCCATGTGCTCCCAAAAGCAGACTGGGTACCACAATTGCCCAGTGGGAGCTTCACATGACAGATGAGCTTATTGCTATGCTGGACGGAATACATTTTCACACCCTTTGTGAGCAAAATTCAGATGCCTTGGCCCAAACGGTTGCTGAGGTTAAGAAAAGGTTTGGGAAATATATGTATAACTTGTCTTGGGTAAATTTTGGCGGTGGACATCACATAACCAGGGATGATTATGATATAGATACCCTGTGCCAATGTATAAGGGATGTGGCAGATACTTATAAGGTGCAGGTGTACTTAGAACCGGGAGAAGCAGTGGCTTTAAATGCGGGTTATCTGGTAACCCAGGTGCTTGATATAGTGGAAAATGATGGTGTCATAGCTATACTTGATATGTCGCCGGCATGTCATACTCCTGATGTTATAGAGATGCCATACAGACCGCCTCTTATGAATGGATATGATGCAGAGGAAAAGGCTTATACCTACAGATTTGGTGGACCTACCTGTCTGGCGGGAGACGTGCTTGGAGACTATAGCTTTGATGAAAGCTTGAGTGTGGGGGACAAGCTTGTGCTAGGAGATATGGCCATATATTCTACCTGTAAAAATAATACATTTAACGGTATGAAGCTTCCGGATCTATATAAGCTTGCTGAGAATGGAAGCACTGAGCTTGTGGTGGAGTTTGGTTATGAGGATTTTAAGTATAGGCTGGGAGGAAGGAAATGTTAGATAAGAAATGTGAAGTTTGAGGTTTATAAAAGAGGATGGATATGTAGTGGATTGACATCCCACAGTGGTTACACATGATAAGGCAGCAGCTAAGCTGGTTGGGGTGATAAAGGGGATGAAGAGACAGTAAGAGAGGGCAAAATCTAGCCCTCTCTTATTATGTCACAGAACAATGTATTAAGCACTGTCCAATCCATATTACGGTCATCCTCTGTTGAATCCGCAAGCTCCTTTTGCTTTACTAATTCACTAGCGATAAAATCCTGAATAACCGGAATCTGTGGGTTGAGGTCAGACTCCTGCGTAACCCTCTTAATCTCTAATAGCTCTTCGACGCCACGACGAAGCTCATAGGGCAAATCAAGCTTTAGCAAATCATTAAATAACACCGGTGGAGGACAATTATACTCTTCGATATATTTGCAAGCAAGAAGTGGTCTTAAAGCGTAGAAATATTTCTTGTATTTTACAAGCTGGTCCTGCAAATAAGTCTCGTAGGTATTCCTAGCAGTACCATAGTAATGGTATATGCCAGTCTTAGCAGAAAAGTAAGACTTAGCTACTGAGTAAATTTTATCCCAGGTATCTGTACGTTTGTAAACAACAGGAGAATTACTCCACTCAAATAGGGTGGCATTACCTTTCTTAAACTGGATGAGCGCCTTCCTTAAATCCCAGCCATTAATGTCAAGAACCTCATCTAACTGCCACTCAATAGTATCCTTAGGCGAGTCAAGGCGGAGATACTCCTCCATAGGTCTCATATAGATGAATCGCACATCATAATCACTGTCAGGTGAAGCAAAGCCCCAGGCACGACTGCCCGACTCAATGGCAAGGAGAATGGTAACATTTTCCTGTTCTTCAATTTCTCTAAGCTTTTCCTTGATAGTAGAAATCATATTAGTAATCCCCCTCTATAGCCTTTTTATTCACATACTCCACAAACTCTCCAACCTTATCCATATCAGGATTATCAGGTAGAGCTGTAGCCTTAGAAGCACGCTCTAGCTCACTCTCATAATGAGCCAGTATATCATAGAACTCTGTTGTAAATGTATGGTCATCCTTCTGGAAACCACCATTTCTAATCTTTAGAAGTAGCTCCAAATCATCCACGCGATGAGTTTTAATAATACCCTTATCTAAGATATCAATAGCCATCATAAATAAGCGAATAAGGTGCATTGCATGCTTATTCAAATGGTTATCATCTTTTTTCTTGTTACGCTTGCCAATCCTGTCATACTCCCTAATAACATTTGTAAGGGTGGAGAACAGGGTCTCATAGTTACGAAGTGGATAATGAGTATAATTTGTATCAATAAAAATCTCTGTGTCAAGGCCAGGTGTAACAGCCTGGTCAATATAAAGCTTCATAGAACCATATTCAAAATTAGCATGCTTTATGTTGAAATCATCCAAAGCATTCTGCACAGACTTTAGTATGTGCTGCTCACGCTCCGCCATAGGCATAGAATCTCTAGCTAAAGCATTCTGTAGTCTTCTGAGCTGTGCGCTGGCATACCCACCAAAGGACTTAATAGCTCTCTTGGAAAGGAAAAGTTTAGTATGGTCAATAATCTCCTGACCTAGCCTAGTCTTAATCAGATACTGGTCATCATCAAGTCCTAAAATCTCGCAGGTGTTAGGATTGCACTCAAGGAGAAGCTTGATGATCTTGTTAAATGAGTAAATAACAGTGTCGGTTACTCTATCTTCAAATTGCTCGAACTCTGTAAGGCCTAGAATGTCGGACGGACGGTTTAGGGTAATGCCACGGAAGTCAATGTCGCTGTTTGGATTGCTGGTTCCGTAGGCGTGGCTGCCTCCGAGACCGAGGAGAATTATGCGATCCCCTAGATGTGGGTCGGTGCGTAGGAAGTCGTAGGCGGGGGTGGACATGAGGTGGGTGAAGTCTGGGGTGTTGGTTGTGATGTTTGGTTTGGACATGGGTGTCACTTCCTTTCTGTGGAGTGTTTATTGTACTGGTAGTAGTATAGCATAGGTTTGGGGTGAGGGGAAAGATGGTGGTGGTATAAAATGGCTGTCTTTTTGGAGAAAAGTGTAGTAAAATACATTATAATGAGATTGTAATGAGGTATGAATATGACTGATTTGGAAATGCAGCTTTATCAAGGCTTTACAACTGCGTTTGTAGATGATTCACAATCATCTAATCTAGCATACAAGCCTGAATTTGTATCTAACAATTACAAAGAGGGAAAGAAGGTACTTTCTGCTATCGAAAGAGAACTGTTCAATTGTGATGAGTTCTCTATTAGTGTTGCATTTATAACCATGGGTGGAATTACACCACTTTTGCAGACTTTAAAGGAATTAGAGAATAGAAACATACCAGGTAGAATTCTTACCACAGATTATTTAGGATTTAGTGATCCTGAGGCTATGAGTAGATTAGCTGAGCTTAATAATATAGAATTAAAAATGTATCGTACAAGAGATACAGAAGATGGATTTCATACTAAGGGATATATCTTTAAGAAAGATGAAATTTATAGAGTTATAGTTGGTAGTTCTAATATGACATCAAGTGCTCTTACAAAGAATAAAGAGTGGAACACCAAGATAGTATCTACAGAACAGGGAGAATATACTAAGGAAATCTTAGACGAGTTTAATCAGCTATGGAATTCTACATTTTCTTATGATTATGACGATTTTATACAGGAATATACAACATATTATAATGTTGTTAGAAAACAACGAAAGATTGCTAAGCAGGCAGAGATTGCATCTATAGAAGCGTACAAGCTGACACCAAATTCAATGCAATTAGGATTTATTTCTAATTTAAAGAAGATACGTGAAGCAGGTGAAGAAAAGGCGTTGCTTATATCTGCAACGGGTACAGGTAAAACCTATGCATCAGCGTTTGCGCTTCGTGAGGATGATCCTAAAAAAGTGTTATTTTTAGTTCATAGAGAGCAAATTGCAAAGCAAGCTATAAAGAGTTATAAAAAGGTGTTTGGAGCAACAAAGACCTTTGGTTTGTTGTCTGGAAATGAGAAGGATTATAGTGCAGATTATCTATTTTCTACCATGCAGATGATGTCAAAGGATGAGACTCTTGCAAGGTTTGAAAAGGATGAATTTCAGACTATAGTAATAGATGAAGCACATCGAGTAGGTGCTAATAGTTATCAGAAAATTTTAGATTATTTTGAGCCAGAGTTTTGGCTTGGAATGACTGCTTCACCAGAGAGAACAGATTACTATGATGTGTATGAAGCATTTGATCATAATATTGCGTATGAGATAAGATTGCAGCAAGCGTTAGAGGAAAATTTGCTTTGTGATTTTCATTATTTTGGTATAACTGATTTAGCAATTGATGGAGTAAGTATAGATGAAGATACAGGACTAAAGAATTTTAGTTTACTTACATCTGATGCAAGAGTGGATTATGTGATAGAGCAAGCTGAATTCTACGGACACAGTGGGGATAGAGTAAAAGGCTTGATATTCTGTAGTTCAACTAAAGAAGCAAAGGAACTTAGTAATAAGTTTAACTTGAGAGGGTATAAAACTATAGTGTTAACTGGAGCTGATAGCCAGGAAAGTAGAGAATGTGCTATAGAAAAGCTTGTAGCGGATGATGGAGAAAAACTAGATTACATTTTTACAGTTGATATATTTAACGAAGGTGTTGATATACCAGAGATTAATCAAGTTATTATGCTTCGTCCTACAGAGTCGCCTATAGTATTTGTGCAGCAGCTTGGTAGAGGACTTCGTAAAGCTGATGATAAGGAATATGTAGTTATCTTAGATTTTATAGGAAATTATAAGAACAACTTTATGATTCCTATAGCATTATCAGGAGATAGAACCTATAACAAGGACAATATAAGAAGATATGTAATGGAGGGCAACAGAATCATACCTGGTGCTTCAACAATACATTTTGACGAGATTTCGAAAGGTAGAATATTTAGATCAATAGACCAAATTAAAGGTATAAAATCAATTATCAAAAAGAGTTATCAGGATTTGAAATATCGTTTGGGTAGAGTGCCATTGCTCTTGGATTTTTGTGAGTATGGAGAAATAGACCCACTGGTTATTTTGGAAAACTATAAAACTTATTATCATTTTATCATGTCTGTAGATAGTGATGAATGTAAATTTCAATTACAGCCGAATGATATACTAACGCTAGAATATTTGTCTAAAGTTATGGCTAGAGGGAAACGTCCTCATGAGACAGAAGTTATTGCTAAAATGATGATAAATGATCTGGTAGATGGGAAAGAAATATGTAGTGAAATAGAACAGCAGTATGGAATGGTTGTATCAATGGCAGATGTAGAAGCAGCATTCAGAAACATGGAAGGAAACTTTGTAAGTAAAGAAGATGAACTTGAGAAATACAGGTGCATGAATGTCCTAAAAAGAGATGATGCTGGTATGGTTCGGAGAATGCAGGGCTTTGCAGAGATAATAAAACATACGGATTTCTACACATTGGTTTTAGATTTGATAGAAACATCAAGAGCAATTTACAAAGGTCAATATCTAAACAAAAAGAGGGATGGACAATTTGTTCTCTATGAAAAATATTCCCGTAGAGATGTATGTCAGTTGCTTAACTGCGAACGAGACATATCATCTGTTATGTATGGGATGAAACGTATAGAAGATGATGTTTGTATATTTGTTACATATAACAAGCAAGAGGATACATCTGGAAAAGAGTACATAGATGGTAAACCAGATTATGCAGATGAATTTATAAATAATCAGATATTTATGTGGGACTCTCAAATTGGTAGAGGACCTGACAGTACTTATATGAAGGATGTAATAGGTGCAAAACGAAAGAGATTATTTATCAAAAAGAGTGATGCAGAGGGTACGGATTTTTATTATATGGGAATGTTTGATATCGTTGAAGTTACAGGTGCCACCAAAAAGGATAATCGCGGGAAAGAACGTGAAATAACTAAGGTAAAAGCACGTATGCATCATGAAGTTAGAGAGGATCTTTTGCAATATTTAAGAAGTAATATTTAAGATATGGAGAAAGTTTATGAAGACAATTAGAGTGGTTGCTGCAATAATAAAACATGAGGACAAAATATTTGCAACACAAAGAGGTTATGGAGAGTTTGAAGGCGGATGGGAATTCCCAGGGGGGAAGATTGAAGAAAATGAATCACCAGAGAAGGCGCTAGTAAGAGAGATAAAAGAAGAGTTAGACACAGAAATTGAAGTGGGAGAATTGATAGATACAGTGGAATTTGATTATCCTAATTTTCATTTATCTATGGATTGTTTTATTTGTACTATCAAATCAGGTGATTTGGTGTTGAAAGAGCACAAAAATGCAAAATGGTTAACCAAAGATACTTTACATTCCGTTGATTGGCTTCCTGCGGATGAGGGACTGGTGGAGAAGATTAAAGAATATATGAGGGAATAATGGTTTTAATGAAAGAGGTTTGGAATGAATCTGAACTGAACCCCAAATGTTGGACAGTTTAATTAAGCAACTCTATTGGACTGAATCCGGTATTGAACCGGACTCAGTCCTTTTAGTTTGCATTTAATTCTTTTGTTATTGTAATAGTCTATATATTC
>SVEI01000009.1 GCA_015057445.1 Lachnospiraceae bacterium
GTGGATTTGGCTAACTTCAACACACCGGAAAATATTGCTCTGGTAAGCTCCGTTGTAGATATATCTACAACTAGTACAGACCAAGCAGTTAAGGCTGTTGTAGATAATGCATATTCCTTCTATTTCCATGAAGTAACTGGTGATGGACATCCATCTGACTTTGATGATAGAGATTTTATCTCCGGATTGCGTAAGTTTGACTTTATCAATGGTGTATACCATACAAAGATAAATGAGCCAAAGGAGTCCGAATGGACACATGAATATATGGGTATATTATATCGTGGAGCACCAACATCTGCGGGACAGTTTGTGGCCAAGGAGGATTTGTATTACAGTGATAAAGCAGAGCCTATAAGAAAGGGAACTACCATATCTCCGGGAAGTATGATGATTTGGTTAGGTGACCTTCCGGGAACAGAAGTGGGATACGATATAGATATAAGATTTACCATGCAGGTAAATCCGGAGCTTGTAAAATATCTGCCACAGACAGCTGATAAGTACATCACTAATAACAATAAGGCTGAAGTATTTAACTCCTTTATGTACAATGAGAAGGAAATCGTGAATTTTAGAACTAATCATGGTCTTATTCACACTGTTAATTCACCATATTGGTTAGGTATTGCCGACAGAGAGCCAGGCTTGACAAAGAATGTAAACGAGGAAAGCTATGATGAGGTAGCTAATACCTTAGAATACAATATTGTTGTCAATCCAAACGATGACATTATTGCTGAAAATATTACATACGAAATATCTGATACCATGGGTGTAGCAGGTCTTAAGTACATTAACTCCAGTATGGTAATTAAAAATAGTGCAGGCAATGTGATATACTCAAATGGAGCACCTGCATCAGGTTATACAAATCTAATCAAGGTGGCTATTAGTGATAATGACAAAGACTCTAATAACTTTACTATAAGTCTTGACAATAGTACTGGAAAATTCACTACAGCTACAGGTGGATTAGAAAAGCTTACTATAACTTATGATATAGATGTATCAACCATAACAACAGATACAAATATAGGTAATGATGCAGCCCTTGTGTCTGTTAAAACAAATCCAACAACAGGGGTAAGAGAAATAAACAGCTTAGGTGAGGCTCATGTGGATTATGCTATAGATAAGGCATTAGACAAGCATATTTCAGAGGCACCTAAAAAGGATAATGACTACACCGCATCCTTCTATGTAGATGTTAATCCAAAGTCTGCCAATGCCAAGGAGCTTGCTAATGTTAAGGTGGGAGACACATTTAGACTAAAGGATACCTTGGGTAGCGAGCTTCAGCTAGACATTAATACTGTGAAGGTATATACATACCAAGGTGATAATTATGTAAATCCTGTGGATGTGACAATGCTTTGCAAGAAGGCATATGATAAGGATAGCAGCCAGCTTGTGGTTGATATTCCGGTCAGAAGTCTTAATGATAAGTATAGAATAGTATATGACGCCAGAATAAATGGTGGTTCAAATGATTTTATAGCATACGACAATGAGGTAACAATTGAGGGAACTAGCGTAAAGACAGATGTGGTTAAAGACAGAGTTCTCTTAGCTCACTTTAATCAGGGTTCCGATGCGGCTACCTATGCTATTTCATTGGTTAAGTATGATAGATATAGTATAGAGAAAAGACTTGAAGCTGAGTTCAATCTCTACAAGCTTAATATAGATGCTAATGGTGACGAATCATGGACTTTACTTACCACCAGTCAAAATGGCTATGATACAATAAAAACTGATGCAAATGGCCAGGTAATTATTGCTAATTCAATCTATGGAACAACTCCTGTTACATTGATTGAAAAGGGTGGATGGTACAAGCTTGAGGAGATAGATGTTCAGGCTGGATATGTAGTATCTAATGAGCCTACATACTACTATGTTGTTAATCCAAATGTTGCTGATGTAGAAACACCAGATTCTATCGAGGGTAGCTTCCAGACAGTTATATTAGCTGAAAAGCTTAATGCGGCATTTGAAGAATATCCTGTACTTTATGTGGCAAACCAGAGATTTGGATTTGATGTTAGAAAGCTTGACCGTGCCACAGCTGAAACCCTTGAAGGGGCTGAGTTTACATTGTACACAGATTCTGCTTGTACAAATGTTTTGGTGAAAGCTACTTCAGGAGCAGATGGAATAGCAAGCTTTAGAGATTTGGATATTGCGGATTTGGTGAATAGTGAGGATACATTTAACTTGTATCTTAAGGAAACTAAGATTCCAGACGAGTATCAGGAAAACAATGATGTAATTACTCTTACTATTACTGATGGTTGGATAAAGGAAGCACTTAATCAGGATAGTGAATCATATACAGTGGATAATGACGGAGTCTTAAGTGTTTTAGATGTACCTAATGAAAGAATAGATGGAAGATTATCCATAAGTAAAACTGTGGATATAGCCAAGGAACCGTATCTTTCTAAGACATTTGCATTTACAGCAAAGATTTTAAATGCAGATGGAACAGAGTCAACTAAGGAATATCCTACTATTATAAAAGACCTTGCAGGTAATGAAAAAACAGGTACATATAAGAGTGGATCAATATTTTATCTAAAACATGGTCAAACCATGATAATAGAAGAGATGGAGGCTGACTGTACATACCAGGTTACTGAGGTCAGTGATAATGAATATGTAACCAAAGTAAGAGTTAATGATTCTGTTAATAGAGAAGACAGTACTAGCTATAGAGATACAAATATTGCTGAAGGTACTATAGAAACTGGTAATATAGATGAAGTAGATTATTTGAATAAGCCAACCGCAAGTATAAAGTTAACTAAAATATCTGTTGACAGTAAAGGTAATGCAAGAGAGATTCCAGATGGACTTACTCTTGAGATGCATAATAAGATGATGGAAAAGTTCCTAGTGGCAACTTGGGATGCTAGTAAGGAAAAATTTATCGCAACCTATAAGAAAGCAGGAATTACCTTTGATAATAGCGTGGAAAAGGGCTTTGAGGTAACGGGAGTTCAGGCAGGTACTAACGAAACCTATACAATATATGAGACTGGTTATGAGATAGATGGTATGGTTTGTAGCCAGAAGATTACAGGAAGCTATTACGATGATAGTAATCAGGGCGTTTTGGTAATAGATAATGCCCATATTGATACCGTTTCTGAGATAGATTGGACTCTTACTAACACATACACTGATGAAGAAGATGTTGCGGAAGCTACTTTAGAGGTCGAGAAGAGCTTTAATAAGGATATACCAGCTGATACATTTGAATTCGGTTTGTATGAAGGATATTATCCTGGATATGGAGAGAAAGAGTTACTTGACACAGCTTATGCTAAGGCAGGAACAGGTAAGGTTAGCTTTGACTTAAAGTTTAACAGGGATGCCGTATATTGGTACACTATAGAAGAAATCATACCAGAAGATGCGGAGTTAGTGTCTGGTAAATATGTTTACAAAGGGGTTACTTACAATACAAAGAGAGTATATGCAAAGGTAAATGTTACGGAGGACGTAAATACTGGAAAATTCTCCTGTGTAGTAACCTATGAGTACCCAGATGATAACGCTGACTTTAAGTTCGAAAATACCTACAATGCAACAGGCACATGGGAGGTAGAGGCTACAAAGGAGCTTATTAATAAGGACTTAGAGGAGGATGATTATTCATTTACACTTACAGAGTATACAGATGCTACTTATACTACTGTTAAGAAAGATGAGGCAGGTGCAGATATAACCTACACAGCAAAGAATGGTGAGTATAGCGAAGTTAACAAGAATGCACCTATAGAATTTGAAGAGATTATCTATGATTTTACTGTACCAGGCGATGTGGGCAAGCATTATTACATTCTTAAAGAGGACATAAATAGTGCAGAAACATATATGAAGTATGACGACACAGAGTATAAGATTGTAGTAAATGTTGTAGATAATGGGGATGGTACATTAAGTACTACAGCTGTTTATAACAATGGAAATGTTGATAGTGATTCGGCAGAATTTGTCAATGAATATATTGCATCAGGAGAGATAACCTTATCCGGAACTAAAACCATGGAGTTTATGGACATGGAGAAGGATCAGTTTACATTTGTAGTAACTGAGTATGTAGATGCAAGAAGAACAACTGTAAAGAAGGTGGATGGTGTACCGGTTATATACGAGATTGGTCACAATGCTGCAACCCTTGATAACACTACAAAGTCTTCTAAGGTAGATTTTAGTCATACAATAGAATACCAAGGAGACGATGTGGGAACACATTATTACGTGGTGACAGAGAAGATACCTGACAGTGCAGTTAATAATGTGTCAGATAATGTGTTCTATGATGACACAGAGTATAATCTTACAGTTGAAGTGTCAGATAACGGAAACGGAACTCTTGATGTAACTTCAAGTAGTAATGCACTTAATCAGCTGAATTTTGTAAATTCACTTTACGATGAGGTAGAGGTTGACCTAGAGATAACCAAGGAGCTTATAGGAAGACCACTAGCGACTGGTGAGTTTGGATTCATGGTTCAAAGTGCAAGATTTGACAGTGCAACTGGTCAGATGGATGGCAATGCTCCACCAACTCAGGGATTTTTAGGTACTAACACAGAAACAGGTACTGTGTTTGATAATAAATTTAAATACACTACTGAGGACGCCGGTTATACATATTACTATTATTTCATGGAGTTACCATATGGACCTAATGGTGTAACACCAGGAATCACCTTTGACTCAAGAATGTTTGGTATGTCAGTTAAGGTATATTTTGATGAAAATGGAGACCTTAAGGCTGACAAAGAAATGATGGTGATGGATGCTACACAACAGTTCAGTCCAACTACCGAATTTAAGTTTATAAATCTTTACAATGCTTCTGGAGAGGTAACCTTTACATCTACAAAGCTGTTAAAGAATAAGACCATTAAGGATAAAGAATTTAAGTTTGGTATTTATGATGGTGATACATTAGTGTCAGAGGGAACCAATGATGCTGATGGTAAGATTGTATTTGAACCAATAAGATATGAGATTGTAAGCACTGTTAATGGTGCAACCTCAGATGTTGGTGAACACACATATATTGTTAAAGAAATAATTCCTGAAAATAAGGTGCCAGGATATGTGTACGATGAAACAGAGTATACTATAAAGCTTGAGGTGGTAGATAATCTAGATGGAACTCTTGGGATAAAACCAATTGAGGGATTAAGTCAGGATGATTCATCACAGACTCTTACATATTCTGTGAACTATGACCAGGATAGAGATGCCAACTTCGAGAATGCTTATGAGTCATATGGAGAGGCTATATTTGAAGGAGTTAAGAATATTACATACCTTGATGAGGCATCTGGATTAACCTTTGAACCTGGTGCATTTACATTTACTGTTAATGAAGTGGATAGTGAAGGTACAATAGGTGAAGTGGTTACTACAGGTAAGACTCTTGCAGATAACAGTATTGCCTTTGAACCAATAAAATACAACCTATTTGATGTTGGAACTCATAAGTACGTAATAACAGAGGATACAGATAATCCTAAGCAAGGTGTATTATACAAAGCAAGTCCGGTTTATGTAACTGTTGATGTAGCTGATAATGGTGATGGTACTTTGGATGTTAAGATTAGCTATGAAAATGAAGCTACGAAGGCTGAATTTACTAATGAGCTTACCAAGGTTAAGATAGCTAAGGTAGACGAAGATGGCAAGGCTGTAAAGGGAGCAAAATTACAGATAGTAGACTCAAAGGGAGCTAGTGTTTATGAGTATACTACAGGTGATACCTATGAGATGGTATATGGTTTAAGTGTTGGAGAAACTTACACTTTAAAGGAACTATCTGCTCCAGAAGGATATGATAAGGCCAAGGACATTACTTTCAGCCTTGACAAAAATGGTACTGTATCAGTTGTTATAGCTGGTGAAAGTAAGGTAGTAGACGGAATAACTATGGTGGATAAAGTTACAACCACAACAGAGGTTAAGACTTCAGACACCTGGAATATATTTGCAGCTATGATAATGATGATTTTATCATTATTAGCAGCAGTATACATTTTAAGACACAAAAATTACAAAATGTAATTAATTAGCAAAAGTTGGCAGCAAAACTGCCAGCTTTTTGCTTTGTTATTTATTGACATAAAGCTATATTGTCTATACAATATCCTTGTGAAGCTATGCGTACATGTAAGATATAATAATTTGGTTAGGAGCAAAAATGAGCGATTACGTAGAGTTAATTGCCCCTTGTCATTTTGGACTGGAGGCAGTGTTAAAGAGAGAAATACTTGACTTAGGATATGAAATAGTAGCTGTGGAGGATGGTCGTGTTACATTTAGAGGTGACGAGACAGCCATACCACGTGCAAATATATTTATAAGAACAGCAGAAAGAATACTTCTTAAGATGAGTAGTTTTAAAGCTACAACCTTTGATGAACTTTTTGAGGGTACTAAGGCCATAGCCTGGGAGGAGTTTTTGCCTAGAGATGCTAAGTTCTGGGTAACTAAGGCAACAACTAATAAGAGTGCTCTATTTTCTGGAAGTTCCATACAGTCAATTGTTAAAAAGGCTATTGTGGAGCGTATGAAACAGACTTACAGAGTTAGCCGTTTTGAGGAGGATGGTGATGAGTATCCTATCAGAGTTTTTATATTCAAGGATATAGTGTCTATTGGATTAGATACTTCAGGTACATCATTACACAAAAGAGGATATCGTACACTTGTAGGTAAGGCACCTATATCAGAGACGTTGGCGGCTGCTTTACTTATGCTTACTCCATGGAACAAGGATAGAGTTTTAGTGGATCCATTCTGTGGTAGTGGTACATTTCCTATAGAGGCGGCTATGATAGGAGCAAATATTGCGCCGGGTATGAATAGAGAATTTACATCGGATTCATGGGGAAAGGTTATCCCTAAGAAGGTTTGGTATAACGCTTATGATGAAGCCAGAGATATGGTGAGACATGATGTAGAAATGAATATACAAGGTTATGATTTGGATCCAGAGATTGTAAAGTGTGCAATGGCCAATGCAAAGGCAGCAGAGGTTGATAAGTACATACATTTCCAGGCAAGGGATGTGAAGGATTTGAGACATCCTAAGCATTATGGATTTATAATAACTAATCCACCATATGGAGAGAGACTTGAAGAAAAGGAGGCTCTTCCTGCACTTTATAGGACCATCGGTGAAAGCTTTGCGGCTTTAGAGGATTGGTCCATGTACTTAATTACATCCTATGAGGATGCAGAGAAACATGTGGGAAGAAAAGCAGACAAGAACAGAAAGATATATAACGGTATGATAAAGTCCTATTTCTATCAGTTTATGGGACCAAAACCACCAAAGAAAGATAAAAACTAGTTTATTTTGGGGATGATTTTATGAAAAAAATAATGGGCATTGTTGTCGCATTATTTGCTATAGTTTCAATTGCATATTTAATCAATAGAAGACCTGATGTGTCCATAGAAAGATCATCAAGGTTTGAAAACTGTGCCAGCACATATAAGAAAAATATGGCAGATAAGCTTAACTCTGATGATATAAAGTTTACTGTAGCTGGACTTGATATGGATAGATTTAACTATGAGGTTTATGTCAGTGATGAAATGGTTCTCATGGTGGAAAGCAATCTTTTAAAGAGCTTGCTTAGCTGCTCTGTGCTAGAGTATAACGACGGCGGAGTGGTTATTATGAAAGGTGATAACAAGGTGGTTCTTACCGTAGGTTCAAATCAGGCTATGGTTAACGACAACCACATTATTGACCTTAAGTCCATGGTGGTGAGAGATGGGGAGAAATTATTTATACCACTAGATAACATCGGTGAGTTTTTTAGCTATGGTGTCACCTATGACCTTAAAGCTAATTGGATAGATTTGACAAGGCTTGATGGGGAGAAGATGTTGCCAGCTTCCTATGACATGAGAGATTATGGAAGAGTAACTCCTGTAAGAGACCAGGGACGTTATGGAACTTGCTGGGCATTTGCGTCTTTAGGAGCATTGGAGACAACTTTACTTCCTGGAGAAGAAAGTGTATTCTCCACAGATCATATGAGTATGAATAACAGCTATAATTTGGATGTAGATAGTGGTGGAGAGCACACCATGAGTATTGCTTATTTGGCTGCATGGCAGGGACCGGTATACGAGGCAGATGATCCTTACGGAGATGAAGTGAGCAATGAAAATCTAAAAGCGGTAAAACACCTAGAAGAAGCCTTAATTATTAACGAAAAAGATATGGATGTGCTTAAGAGTGCCATATTTAGATATGGTGCATTAGAGACTTCTGTTTACACACAGATGGAGTATGTGGATAGTATTTCACCATATTATTCTAAGGAAAATGCATCCTACTACTATGATGGAGAAGAACTTCCAAACCATGACGTAGTGGTTGTTGGATGGGATGATAATTATGCCAAGGAAAACTTCACCAATGTGCCTGAAGGAGATGGGGCCTTTATATGTAAGAATAGCTGGGGCGCAGGATTCGGAGATGAGGGATATGTTTATGTGTCTTATTACGATGTGAACATATGCCAGAAATCAGTGGTATACACTCGAGTTGGTGAAGCAGATAATTATGACAAAATATACCAGACTGACCTTTTAGGATGGATAGGTCATATGGGATTTGATAAGGAAGAGGCATATTTTGCAAATGTGTACACTGCAGGAGCAGGAGAAGAGCTTAAGGCAGTATCATTCTATGCTACAGATAAGGATACGGAATTTGAAGTGTATGTGGTGACAGATTATGAGAATAAGGAATCATTGAAGAACCGAGAATTTGTTACTGCAGGAAATACAAAGTATGCTGGATATTATACTGTAGATTTTCCAGAAGGAATAAAGCTTAATGATAATGAAAAATTTGCAGTGGTTGTGAAGATAATAACTCCAGGAGCAATTCACCCAATAGCTATAGAGTATAATTCGGACGAGAGAACTGAAAACTTTGATATATCAGACGGAGAGGGATATATAAGTTTGTATGGTGAGCTATGGCACTCCGCGGAGGAGACTCAGCAGTCCAATGTGTGCTTAAAGGCGTTTACTAACAAGATAAGTGAGTAATTTGAACAAGTAGATTAAAAAGAATAGATTAATAAATAGATGATTATACAAGGAGACACAGAAATGAAGAAACTAATTTTTGCAACAGGCAACGAGAATAAGATGAAGGAAATTCGTATGATACTTGCTGATTGTGGATATGAGATACTTTCTATGAAGCAGGCAGGTATAGATGTAGATATTGTTGAGGACGGAGATACATTTGAGGCCAATGCCATTATTAAGGCAACCGAGATTCAAAAATTAGTTCCAGATTGTGTTGTCCTTGCTGATGATAGTGGATTAGAGGTGGATTACCTAGGAGGAGAGCCAGGAATTTACTCTGCCAGATATGAAGGTGTGGACACTCCATACGAGATTAAGAATAAGATTATAATTGATAGATTAGCAGGTGTTCCTGATGAGAAGAGAACAGCCAGATTCGTGTGTGCCATAGCAGCTGCATTTCCAGATGGAAGAGTGGAGACAAGACGTGGAACCATAGAAGGGATTATTGGTTATGAGCAAGCTGGTGAAAATGGATTTGGTTATGACCCAATATTTTATCTCCCTGAGAGAGGTATGACCACTGCTCAGCTTTCTCCAGAGGAAAAAAATGACATCAGCCACAGAGGCAATGCTTTAAGAATGATTAAGGAAGTGCTTTAGCATATATGGGAGAAGAAGATGAGAAGAGTTTTAGTTGTAAGTGATTCTCATGATATGGATGAGAATGTGCAAAAGGCAATAGACAAGGCTGGAAAGATAGATTTGATGATTCATCTAGGTGATATGGGGTATGACTGTCGTAAGATAGAGAATATGGCAGGAGTTCCCACCTATCTGGTAGCTGGAAACAATGATTATGATAGTTTTTTAAAGGATAAATGTATTATATACATAGGTAGTCACAAGTGTCTTTTAGTTCATGGTCACAGACAAAATGTCCACTATGGTGTAGATAGAGTAAGGTATCTTGCTTTAGAAAATGAGTGTGATATTGCCATGTATGGACATACTCATGTACCATTTTTAGAGGAAGACCCAAATGGTGTGACAATTCTTAATCCAGGTAGCTTAACATTTCCAAGACAAAGTGGAAGAGATAGAACATTTTTAATAATGGAAATAGACGAAGATGAAAATATCACATATAAGTTCGACCACATATAGGTGGAAAAATGAATTTATATTTTAATTAGCGAGGAAACAAATTTGAGAAAAGGCGAAATATATCAGGCAACAATAGAAAATTACGACTTTCCCAATAAGGGAAGCTTCACCATGGATGACAGAAAGGTAACAATAAAGGGAGCTCTTAAGGGGCAGAAAGTGGAATTTATGGTTACCAAGAGAAAAAGTGGAATGGCAGAGGGTAGACTACTTCAGGTTTTGGAAAAATCTCCAATGGAGGATGTAACACCTGACTGTCCTTATTTTGGTATGTGTGGAGGTTGTGCTTATCAGACTATGTCCTACGAGAATCAGCTTAAGCTTAAAGAGGAGATGGTTAAAAAGCTTCTTGCACCTGTTGTTAATAGTAGCTTTAAGGAGATGCCTGGATATGAGGATAAAACCATAGAAGATGTGTGGGAGGGAATACTAGGTTCCCCAGACCATGCGAGATATAGGAATAAGATGGAGTTTACCTTTGGAGATGAAAGTAAGGGGGGACCACTTGCCCTAGGTCTTCACAAAAAGGGAAACTTCTACGATATATTAAATGTTAGCGGTTGTAAGATAATTAAGGATGAGTGGAGCAAAATTCTAGATTATTCTTTGGAATATTTTAAAGAGAAAAATGTGCCATTTTATCACAGAATGAGGCACGAGGGTATACTTAGAAATCTGGTTATTAGACAGTCTAAGGCTACAGGAGAATTTCTAATTAATCTTGTTGCTGCAACCCAGTGGAATAAGTATGGATTTGCCAAGATTGATGGAGTGGATATGTCAGAACTATCTACAGAGAATTTTGATCTAGCAAAAATAGATGTGCTTAAGGGCTATGTAGAAGGACTGGTAAAATTAGCAGAAGCTTCAGATTTTAATGCTACAATTGCTGGAATATTATACACAGAAAATGACACTTTAGGAGATGTGGTTCAAAGTGATAGAACTGTATGCTTGTACGGACAGGATTACATTACAGAGGAAGTGATTGGACTAAAATTCAAGATTTCACCATTTTCCTTTTTCCAGACCAACACTAAGGGATGTGAGGTACTTTACACCAAGGCTAGAGAATACATTATGTCTATGGTGAGTATGGACGGAACAGAAAAAAAGGTGGTTTTTGACCTATATAGTGGCACAGGTACCATCGCCCAGATGATGTCAACTGTAGCAGGGAAGGTAATCGGAATAGAGATAGTTGAAGAGGCTGTGGAAGCGGCAAAGGAGAATGCTAAGCTTAATGGACTTTCTAATTGTGAGTTTATAGCAGGAGATGTTCTAAAGGCTATAGACCTTGTGGAGGACAAACCAGATGTAATTATCCTTGACCCACCAAGAGATGGTATCAATCCTAAAGCCCTTGATAAGATACTTAATTTTGGGGTTAAAGAGATGGTATATATAAGCTGTAAGCCAACTAGTTTAGCTAGAGATTTGGTGGCTATTACAAATAGAGGATACAGGGTAGTGAAGGCATGTGTAGTTGACCAATTTCCTAGGACCACACATGCGGAGACAATTTGTTTGTTGTCAAGAATTTAGCTATTGTATAAAAAGCGGAGGAGAAAAGATATGAAAATGAACATGAAAAAACTATTTAGAATCTTTGCAGTAGTATTGATTATTGCCCTTGTTCTAAATGATTACAGGGGTGGATTAAGCACTAAAGCGGCAGAGACGGCGGATGGTCAAGCTTTGCTTAGTGGAATTAAGATTAAGAATCAGGGTACCAATACGGAAATTAGTGCTGGTAACAAAATTACAGCCACTGATCAGCTTTTGGTAGAGTATTATTTAAATGATTTGTATCCACTTGGAAGTAGTAAAAATGTATCGGAAGGAACTACATATTATTTTAGTGTTCCAGATGAATTAAAGGTGTTATCAGGGGGGACATGGACACTTAGAGCAGGACAAAATACAGTAGGTACTTGTTCCTATGATTCATCAAGCCATAAAATTCAGCTTACTTTTGATACAGGATTTTTCGATGCCAATGGATTTGCAGCAGATGGGGTAACAGGTGCATATATTGGATTCACAGCATGTTTAGATGCTGACGATTTGGGAAGTCAGGACAATCAGTCCCTTACATTTAAAATTGCTGGTGGGGATTACACTTTTTCTTTTGAGTATGGTGAGGATGCTAAGGCAAGTAAATCTGGAGTTTATGATGAAGATTCTGAAACTATAACTTGGACTATTAGTGTAGATGAAGGAAGTAAAGATTACGACAAAGTAATGCTTAAGGATACTTTTTCTAATAATCAAAAATATGTAAATGGCAGTTTAAAGGAAAAGATTGGGGATAATGGAGCTTTTGTAGCGTGTTCAAATGTAACAGTGTCAGGAAATACAATTTCTTATGAATTTGTTCCTAATGGTACTACTAGAACATTTACATATGAGACTAAGTTTACAGATGAAGCATTAGACCCAAGTAATGCTGTAAATGAGAAAATTAATTTAACTGCAACAAATAACGCAAGTATTGTAGATTCAAATAACACAAATAAAGAAATTGCTAATACTGGAGAGGCAACTGTTACTGCAACTGTGACAGTGGAGAGTCAATATCCTAGTACAGTAATACTTGATAAGGTTGGTAAATGGCATGTACGAGAGGACAATGGTCTTTTGTGGCATGTTGATGTCAACGAGGCCAAGCAAACCTTTGGCAATGACGTATATCTAATTGAGACAATTGGTGGAGCAAATGCTCAGACAGGTGATATAGAGCAGGTATTAGGTGATAATCCAATCAGAAATGTGAAAGTAAACAATCAGGAAGCCACAGCTGAGCAAATCGCCAAGATTACAATTCAGGAAGCGGGAGCAGGTTTTAAATCAAATGAGTACAAGATTTCTTTTGGGGACTTGCTAGATGGTAACCATGTTGAGTTTGATTTCTTTACACTTATGTCAGAAGATGAAATAGAGTTCTATCAGGGTAATAACCAAACTGAAGAGCTAGCTAGGAACGGAAGAAATACAGTAACTATGTATCAGACAAATACTGTATTAAAATCTGTTGATGCCATAGTTCGTGCATATCCTAAGGTGTTAGATAAGACATTTGAGAATTACAATTATGGTACGCGTGAATTAGAGTGGAAGATTGATGTAAATTATGATTTTATGAAGCTTGATGATGTAATATTAGAGGACAGCATTCAGGCGGGAACATTCGCAGATAAGGTTATAGTAAAGACATATGAGAATGGTGATTCTACATACGCAACTGCTACAACACAGTTAACAGCTACACCTAATCAGGCTGGAATGTATTATCAGTACAATCAGCAGACAAAGCTACTTACAATTACTCTAGGAGACATTCCTCGTAATACAAAGTATGATGTATTAGTATATTCGGTTTTAGATCCAGAGGATGAGATTAATGATAATGGTACAATTAAAACATTATCTAATTACAACGGTACAATTGAGCTTAGTAACAAGGTTACTATGAAGAAGACAGGAAGTTCTCCAGTAACTGTAGAAGCCACAGGAACAATAGATAACAAGGTGTTAGAGAAAACAGGCAAGGTAACTGGAGCAGGAGTTGCTTCCTACGAAATCAAGTTGAATCAGGCACAGATGGAGTGGCCAAGGCAGTCAGAAGTTATAGACATTATGTCTCCGGGAATGATGCTTGATGTAGCATCTATTCAACTATACGAAGCCAGTGTAGCAGAAGATGGTACAATGACTGCCACACAGCTTGTTGATAAAGATGCATACCAGCGGAAACAGGAGATTTTAGATGCAGGCAATTCAGAAGGAGAGGCTGCAGGTTCTACTAAGCTTACTGTTGTATTACCACAGAATGCTGGAAATAAGGCATATATTTTGAAGTATGATACTATTTTAGAAGAGGATACTACTTACGACAAGTTCACCAATAAGGTAAGTCTTCAGGGAGTAACTAACAAGGAAACTAATACAGATACCCAAATCAGTGCACAGGACCTCAGAGGATATGGTGGAGCAACCGTAATAAATTACAGTAAGGTTAAAATAGTAAAGCAGAATGAAGATCAGGAAGTTCTTGAAGGAGCGGAGTTTGCTTTGTTCTTGAATGGTGAAGAAGTAGATAGAAAAACCACTGATGAAAATGGTGAAATTATTTTCTCATATTTGACACCAGACGCAATTTATACCATTAAGGAGATGAAGGCTCCAGTGGGTTATGTGAAGGACGACAGTTCTACTGGAACTTGGCAATTTATAGCTAAGGCAAAGGGTGACAAATATTATTTGGATAATCCACATGTATTTGTGAACAAGAAGGAAGAGGTTACAACAGAAGATACTACAACCACAACGGAAGAAGTAACCACAGAGGATACTACAACCACAACGGAAGAAGTCACAACAGAGAATACTACAACTACTGAAGAAGACGTTACTACAGAGAATACTACAACTACTGAAGAAGACGTTACTACAGAGAATGCTACAACAGATAGCAATGATACAACTCAGGAGAATACTACTACAGAGGGCTCCAAGGGAGATGGAAATATAAACCAGGAAGGCTCTAAGACAGATGGTTCTACAACAGATGGGGATAAGAAGCAGGAAAGCAACAAGGATTCTGGCCCACAGACAGGTGATAATGAAGTATCTATGGTAGTATTACTTTTTGTTATGAGTTTAGCTATGTTGTTATTGTTAGAAGGTAAGAAGCTTGGCAAAATAAAAAAATAGTAGGTAATAATGTTACATAATGAAACTGGATAGAACATTAAATACAAAAAGAAATATCGTAGTAGGTGAAATAGATAAGTTTATAGATATTCTGTTGCCATTTATAGTAAGAACTATGATTATTCATTTTTTGGCTACAGAGTATCTAGGCTTAATGAGTCTTTACTATGCCATTGTTCAGATGTTGAATTTGGCGGAGATGGGATTTGGTATGGCTATAACATTTAGCATGTACAAGCCTATTGCAGACGATGATTCAGTAAAAATAAATGCCCTGCTCAAGTTTTATACTAAGGTATATAGGGTAGTTGGAATCATTGTTCTTATAGTTGGACTAGTTATTATGTATTTTCTGCCACACTTTATAAGTGGTACAGTTCCTGAAGATGCCAATATATATTTGTTATATCTGGTGTTTTTAATAAATACAGTATTAAACTATTTTGTGTATCCCAGTGCCAAAGCATTAATTACTGCCCATCACAGGGCTGAGCTTACAAGTAAATCGCATATTATTACTCAAATTATTATGTACATAGCACAGATGCTAAGTGTATATTTTGCCAGAGATTTTTATTTGTATGCTTTGACAATACCAATATCCACAGTAGCCTATAATTTGCTATGTGCAAGGCAGGCAAAGAAGCATTTTCCTCAGTATTATGCAGAGGGTGACTTGGATGAAGAAGAGTATGGTGAGATAAAGAAACAGGTTATAGGTTTGATGATTAGAAAGCTGGCAACCCTATCTCGAAATGCTTTCGATTCAATGTTTGTCTCCGCTTTTCTTGGCCTTGGTATAAATGCAATATATGGAAATTATTATTATGTAATGGATGCCATAGTTATGATACTTGCAGTCGTAAAAACTTCCATGCTTGGGGGAGTTGGAAATAGTATTGCGGTGGAGAGTAAGGAGAAAAATCTTTACGACATGAATGTGATAAATTTTCTGTTTATGTGGATAGGAGGATTTTGCTCTATATGTTTGTTGTGCCTGTATCAGCCTTTTATGAAAATATGGGTTGGGGAAGAGATGATGCTTCCTTTTGGCATGGTAGTTATGTTTTCTTCCTATTTTTACATTCTTAAGATGGGAGATATTAGAACTCTATATGCAGAAGCTGCTGGTATTTGGTGGCAGGCTAGATATCTGTCAATTCTTGAGGCGGTAGTTAATTTGTTACTTAATTATCTGCTTGTAAAGTGCATGGGTCTTTACGGAATTGTTTTAGCAACTATGATATCCTATATTATATTTAATTTTATAGGTGGAGGAATAATATTATTTAAGCATTATTTCACCCAAGGAGGTTTAGGAAAATATTTTCTAACCAATATAAAATATATTGTTGTAACAGGTTTTGTGGCGGTTATAACTTACACAGTTGTGTCTTTGGTAGATTTTAATGGCATAGTTGGATTAATACTTAAGGGATTAATCTGTGCGGTGGTGTCTATGCTGTTATATCTTGTAATTTATATAAAAACGAAAGAATTTAAGAATGCGGTACCTTTAATAAAGGCAATTCTGCGCTAGATAAGGTGAAACATGAAGAACATTAAGATAATGGATTGTACTCTAAGAGACGGTGGTTGGATAAATGATTTTCGCTTTGGAAGTGAGAATATAGATCTAATTCTTAGTACAGTAGAAAAAGCAGGAATTGAATATATTGAGCTAGGTTACATGGATAAAAAATCTATACCAGAAGCTGGAAGAACTTTTCTCTCAAGCTATGAGGAATTAAGATTATTAGGTAAAAAATACAATAATCAGTGTAATAGAGTAGTTATGATTGACTATGGTAAGTTCTCTGTAGAAAACTTGCCTGATTATGACCAAAATAATAACTTTATAGATGGAATTAGAGTATGCTTTCACAAAAAAGATTTGGAAGATGCCATCATTATGGGAAAAAGAATAGTGGCAAAAGGTTACAAGCTATTTGTTCAGCCTATGGTTACCACCAGATACAGTGATGATGAATTTAAGGAACTTTTAGATAAGGTAAAGACCAATATACCGGAGTTTTCAGGGGTATATGTGGTGGATAGCTTTGGCTCTATGACTTGGGATGATATATATGACAGGTTGATGCTATGTCACAGAGAATTAGAACAAGGAAAAATTCTGGGATTACATCTGCATAACAATCTTAATCATGCATTTGAAAATGCCCAAAAAGCATGTAGTGTATTTAAAGATATACAGGAAAGAGAACTAATTATAGACGGAACATTAATGGGAATGGGCAAGGGTGCCGGTAATGTGCAGACAGAGGACCTTGCAGATTTAATGAACAAAGAGTGTAATGGAGAATATGACACAGAGGCTATTAAGTCTATTGTGGGTAAGGTGATTGCTCCAATAAGAGAATCCTTTGTGTGGGGCTGTACACCTGAATATGAGTTATCAGCTAGATATCACACTACACCTAGCTATGCAAAAATGTTCAGCAAGAAAAATATTTCATTAGAGGACATGGAAGAGCTTCTTGCTAATATGCCAGATAATAAGAGAGATTCCTTTGACAAAGAATTTGCAAAAGAATACCTTGCCAATGGAATTAAAGCATAAGATTAAGAGGAAATTGATATGAAGGTATCGGTAGTTATTCCAATTTACAATGTAGAGCCATATATAGGGGAATGCCTAAGCAGTGTTTGTGAACAAACCTATAAAGATTTAGAGATAATCTGTGTCCATGATGCAGGTCAAGACGGCTCTATAAATATAGCAAGAGAATATGCAAAAAAGGATGCCAGAATTACAATAATAGAAAATGAAACCAACCAGGGACTGTCCTTTTCTAGAAATGTAGGTTTAGATAATTCACATGGTGAATATGTATATTTCCTAGACTCGGATGATAAGATAGTTCCAGAAGCAATTGAGGAGTTATGTAGCATAGCCACTGCAGATGGTTTAGATGCGGCGGTTTTTTGCGCAGATTTTATATATGAAGATGAAAGCTTAAGAGAGAAGTTTTCTAGTAACCCTGCAGTATTTAAGGGTGAGTACCCTTATGTGTTGTCAGGGTTAGATTTGTTTATACAGTGGATGAAAATATGGGATTGGATGCCATCCCAGCCAAGATTTTTCTATAGAAGAGACTTCTTAGTTAATAACAAAATCAGGTACATAGAGGGTATGCTTCACGAGGATGAGATATTCACCTTTGATGTACTTATGAATGCACAGAGAATTAGAGTGGTTGATAAACCATATTTTATAAGACGTTTCAGAGACAATTCCATCATGACCACAGGAATGTCTATGAGAAATGTTTTTGGATGCTATAGAATTCTGCAGCATGTTACTGACATGTCAGTGAAGCTTAAAAATGAGACAGAAGTTGTTAAAGGAATAGAATTCTATCGTGAAAAGATAGCAAGTAATGCTAAGGGAAAGCTAAGAAGCGTACAGGAAGGTGTGGGCGGAAATGAAACACACATCCCCATCTTATCTGTAGTGATTCCTGTGTACAATGTGGAGCCATATCTTGCAGAATGCTTAGACAGCGTGTTAGCTCAGAGTATGCTGGATTATGAAGTTATTTGCGTAGATGATGGTTCAACAGACAAATCTCCAGAAATAATGGGAAAATATGAAGGATTGGATCCAAGGATTCATTGTTATTATGAAAAGGTCAATAGAGGACAGTCAGTTGCAAGAAATATCGGACTAGAAAAGGCTTGTGGAAAATATGTTTATATGCTTGATGCTGATGATAAAATCGCACCAGGAGCATTTGAAACTTTAACAAATTTATGTGAAGAAGATGACTTAGATATAATAGGATTTGAGAATCAGCAATTTGCTGACAGCCCAGAATTTCAAGCCCAAGCAGATACTGTGTTATTTTCATATGAGGATGTTTGTGGCATATATCAGGGAAAGGATGGGTTTATTACCTGCGTAAAAAAAGATGTACTATCTCCAAGTGTGCCAACATTTGTAATAAAAAGAAAACTGATAGAGGATGGTCAATTGCGATTTGTGGAGAATATAAAGCATGAGGATATAGGCTTTATATTAGAGATGTTCTTAAAGGCTGATAAGGTAAGATTATTACACAAGAAGTATCTGCTTAGACGTTTTCGACCTAACTCAACGGTTACAAGCGGTTTTGCTGCAAAGCAGATGGAGGGGTATCTAAAGAGTTGGCAAAAATATTTTGACTTTTGTGATGTAGTTAAAAACAAGGAAAACTCTAACCAAGAGCTGGCTTTAAGCTTAGATAAGTGGAAGCGAGATGTTCTAGGAAGAATCCGAATGTTATACACGGAGACAAGAGAAGACGTTTATCACATGTCTGGTGGTTTTGTAGATGAGACCACAAGACGAATTTTAGAGGTTATAAGAGAAACAACATCTACTAGGGCAAGAGCAGAGTACATTATGGGTGTAGAGACTTGCAGCAGATTAGAACAGTGTGGCAAGGTTTATATCTGTGGTACAGGTCAGTACGGTCATAGAATGGTGGAGCTTATAGGTGCTCTTGATGTGGAGATAAAGGGAATTATTTCAAAGGATAATGAGAAGAAAACCTTTAGAGGATTTCCTGTGGTTAAACCAGAAGAATTTTCGGAAAGAGATGCATGGGTGGTAATGGCGCACTCTCACTATCAATCACAGGTGTATCATGGGATACTTGATTCCATGGGTATTAAGAATTTGTTAGAAGTCAAATTTTAGTTTTATAGATTAAAAGGCAAAAGGAAAAACTTATGAGTTACAATAATTTACAAGAAATAGTGGATATAATGTTAAATCCAGACATAAAGATAATAAGCTTTGATTTATTTGACACATTAGTTTTGCGACCTGTGCCAGGAGACAAAGAAAAGTTTGAATTATTAGACAAGCTATATGGTGAGTTAACAAATTCTCAGATTAATTTTGCAAAGGTGAGGACTCTAGGAGAGGCTACCCTTAGAAGACAGATAATTAATGGGGAATTAAAGCTTGAGGATGTGGAGCTTGATAGTATTTATCAGGTTATAGAAGATGTCTTTAAGATTCCTCATAACATAGCTCAGGAGATTAAGGACGAGGAGACAAAGCTAGAGCTTGCCCTATGTAGTCCTAGAGAAAGTGGAAAATACTTGTATGAAAAGGCGCTAGAAACCGGCAAGAAGGTAATTCTTATATCTGATATATATTACTCAAAGGATATGATTATGAGCCTGCTTGAGAAGAATGGATATACAGGTTTTCATGAAGTATTTGTGTCTGCTCATATGGGACTTAGAAAAATTACAGGGAATCTGTATAAGAAGGTAATAGAGGAAATGAATGTGGCACCGTCTCAGATGCTTCACATAGGCGATAATCTGGAAAGTGACTGTGAGATAGCTAAAAAGCTTGGTATTAATACAGTATATCTTCCATCTACATTAGATGTGTTTAATGGTTACGGATGTCTCAGAGCCACAGAAAGACTATGTAGCAATATGGTAGACTGGGAAAAGGCATCTAAAGAGGTGGGAATGTCTGTCTTTAGAAAAATGGCAGCCAACAAATATTTTGATAATCCATTTCGTGAGTTTTCACAGGAGTCAAATTATAATGTGGATCCCTACTTTGTGGGATATGGGGCACTTGGATTAGAAGTTTTAGGACTGGTAAAATGGCTGTCAGAGAATATAGCAAGAGATAATGTGGAAGAGATGGTATTTCTTTCTAGAGATGGACATTTGCCTATGCAGGTATATGAAATGTACAGAAAATATCATCCTAAGCTACCAAAGGCAAGTTACTTACATGTGTCTAGAATAGCACTTCTTCCAGCCATGATTAGAAGTCCACAGGATTTGTTCGACTTACCAGTAGATATTTCCTACCAGACACCAGCTAAGCTAATTAAGCTTTTGACTTTCTGTATAAATGACAGTAAGCTTGAATCAGTGTCTATGGAATTTGACCTAGATAGGGTTTTGGATACAGAAACCTTCCATAGGTTTATATCATATTTTATAGAGAACTTATATGACGAAGATAAGCATAAAGAAAGTATAAATGACATCAGAAAATATCTCACAAAGCATATAGCTTTAGATTCTAATGTGGCATTATTTGATTCGGGTTACAGTGGAAGAATCCTAGGAGCCATAAGCTATGTACTTGGCAAAGCATTTCCGGCATATTTTGTTCATGGAGATGGACTGGGACAATTTCTTAACGAGAGAAGAAATGGTTTAAATATAAGATGCTTTTTGGATTACAATCCATATATGGAGGCGTCCCTTCGTGAATATGCGTACTTGGAGGTGGCACCATCCTGTGTAGGTTATGACACTAATCAAAACCCTATATTTGATATTGGACCAGCAAATGGGTATGAAAAAACGGTAAACAAAATGCAGAAGGGAGCAATTGACTTTGTTGCAGATTTCTTAAAGCATTTTGGAGAATATGAAGAACAGGTATCCTTTAGAAATCATAGTGCGGCAATGCCTTTTGAAGCATTTCTTAGATACTGTTCAAAAGAAGATATTAAGATGTTTGAAGGAATATTAATAGACGACGAGCTTTGGGGTGGAAGAAGAGATATTGACCTTAAGATGTTAATGGAAGCCAGGCTAAGAAAGCTTCCCCCATATGCCAGATAAAAGGTTAAAGTATATGAACAACATAGATAATAAGCAATTTAATACAAAAGAGCAGCTTAATAATACTGTGCTCAATGAATCTATACTTAATTGGTATGAATTTAGTAAAGACAAAGAATTGTTGCAGCTTGGAGCAGATAACAAATACTTAGTAGAATTGTTTGCTAGAAGATGCGAAAAAGTTACGGTTGCAGTTTCAAAGGAAGAAGAAAAGGATAGATTACTAGGGCAATTAGGTCATATTGGCAATTTAGAGATTGTACTTGAGGATGACGTAATGGATGGGCAAAGAGGCTTTGACTATGTTGTTGCTTTAGACCAGTTAGATAATTCTAAGGAACCAGTTAAAACTATTAATAAGTGGGTAAAGCTACTTAAAGAAAAAGGTACATTGCTGCTAGGAGTTGATAATAGATTTGGCTTAAAATATTTTTGCGGAAGTGGTGAAAAGCATTCGGATATTCCCTTTGATGGTATAAATGGATACATAAGAATGGATGATAATAATACTGGACGCTCTTATAGCAAGCAGGAACTATGCAAGATGTTTCAGGAGATTGGAAATATAAATTATAAATTTTATTATCCAGTTCCTGATAATAGGGTTCCCCAGATGGTATTTACAGATTCTTATCAAAAGGGAATTAATGCATCAGAACGTCTTATAGATTATAATTATGAAAGACCTGAGATGATAGGTTTAGAGCATAGAATATTTAGTCAGATGATTGATGGCAAAGCTCTGCCATTTATGTCAAATTACTATCTAGTTGAATTAACAAAAGAAGGAAATTTGTCTGACATTCAATATGCGGTAATGACAACAGATAGAGGACCTAAGTATGGAATGGCCACAACCATCCGAGACAATAAAAAGGTGTATAAAAGACCACTTTGGAGTCAGGGAGAAAAATCTTTAGAAACATTATATGAATATACAAGAGAACTTCTTGACAAAAAAATCCCAGTGGTTAATATGAGTTTAGAAAAAGATTCTGTGGGTATGTATATAGAGATGCCTTTTGTGGACCAGGAGGGGTTATCTACTTGCCTAGAAAAGATGTCTGAAAATAACAAAGATACATTTGTTAGTATATTTGATCAGATATACTCATACATAAAAAAGTCCTATGAGAATAATTCAAAGGACGGAAGAGTATTCTTAGATTTGGCACCTTGTAATGCATTTTATATGGATGATGGCAGTGTGCTGTTTTATGATCAGGAATTTGTTAGTGATGATGGGACTTTAGAGTTTGCCATGTATAGAACTCTAAAATATTTCTTCCAGTCGTCTCCAAAATCAAGAGAAAATATTGATGTTAGAGAACTTTATAGACGGTATAATATAAGGGAAGATATGATTAATGTCTATGAAGAAAAGGAGACAGCCTTTATTCAAAATGTTAGGAATAAAGAGCAGTATCAATGGTTATATAAGATGGCAACTCCAAATTATAAAAAGATTGTTGCAAATATGTATAAGCATACAGAAAGTAAGAAGGAATACAATGTGGGTTATGTTCCAGGAGTGTATGACCTTTTTCACACAGGACACCTTAGACTGTTTGAGAGATGCAAGGAAAGATGTAACTATCTAATAGTGGGAGTTTTGACAGATGAGTTAGTGGAATACTACAAAGGCAAGAAGCCAGTTATATCTTACGAAAATAGAGCTAGAGTTATAGAAGGTTTAAAGGTTGTTGATGAAGTAATTCCAGTTGATTTTAATAATACAGATAAGATAAAGGCATGGGAACAGCTACACTACGATTGTCATTTTTCAGGAGATGACCATATTGGGCATTGGAATGACATTATAGAAGAGCTTAGAAAAAGAGGATCTAATATGGAATTTTTCTCTTATACAGAGGGTATTAGTAGCACAGCCATTAAAAAGAAAATGCAGGAATAGTTATGAATTACACAGATGAACAATTAGCTAAATTAAGAGAAGTTGAACTTGATTTATATAATAAGCTTACCCAGATATGCAAAAAGCACAACTTAAAATTTGTGTCTGGCTTTGGAACAACTTTAGGTGCTATTCGTCACAAGGGTTTTATACCCTGGGATGATGATATGGATTTTTTGATGCCTAGAAGAGATTATGAGAAGTTAGTGGAAGTAATTGGAGATGAGCTAGAAGAAAAATATGAGTTTTTGGAGCCTAGAACTACAAAGGGATATGTAATGTCCTTTGCTAAGCTGGCTAGAAAGGATTCAACATTTATAGAGGCAGCAGATGAGTATAGAAGCTATCACAGAGGAATATTTATAGATATTTTTCCTATGGATTATTGGCCACAGGACAAAAAGAAAAGAGATAGACTGGCATTTAGGTGTTACTGCTTGCTTAGACTTTGTGCTCTTGCTACATACAGTAAGCCAAAGCTTCCGGCTGGTATGAGTAAAGCAAAAAGAATTGTGGCATGCGCAGGTTGTTTCTTAATAAGTGGATTCTTGAAAATCTTTCGTTTTACAACTGGAAAGCTGTATAAGAAATATTTGCATTTAGCCCAGCTTACACCTGCTAGTGAATCAGATTACTATGTGACAGATCTTTGCTGGTGTTGGCCTAGAAAGGATGGAATGATTGGTCTTCAATATAAGGAAGATGATTTGTTCACTCCTACAAAAGTTCCCTTTGAGGATACATTTATGGTGGTTCCAGAAAAATATGACAGCTATTTGACAATCGCTTATAGAGATTACATGAAGCTTCCACCTGAAGATAAGAGGCACACACACGTACCGTCAGAATTAAAGTTCCCAGAACATATATAATACATTACTTTTGAGGAAACATAATGAATATACTTTATACAATTAATGATAATTTTGTTCCCCAGGTGGGAGCAGCCATCACATCAGTTTGTGAAAATAACAAGGAAGCAGATGAAATAAAATTCTATATTTTCTCTCTACAGGTTTCTGATAACAACAAAAAGAAACTTAAGGAGTATGTAGGAGGATTTTCATCTCTCAATAAAACTCGAGATGTAGAGTTTATTGAGCTAGATGATATACATAAGTACTTTGATTTTTCGGTGGATACTACAGCGTGGAATCCTATAGTGTTATCAAGATTACTCTTAGACAAGCTTTTGCCTTTAGACATTCATCGTATAATATATTTCGATGGAGATACCATTGTTCGAAAGGACTTAAGAGAGCTTTGGGAAAGTGATATGGGAGAAAGTGCCATCGGGGCATGTATGGAACCAACCTGCAGTTTGAAGAGAAAGAATGAAATGGGATTAGCAGGGATACCGTATCATAATGCAGGTGTGTTATTAATAGACATGGACAATTGGAGAAAACATAACACAGGTAAGGAGATTATGGATTACTACCGAGCTAAGGAAGGTAAGCTTTTTGCCAATGACCAAGATGCAATCAACGGAAGTCAAAAGGGTAGGGTAAAAACACTGTCTATGACTTATAATTATCACAATACCTATGATATATACAGATACAAGCTACTAGAAAAAAATTGTGATTATCCTGTGCCAAGTAAGGAAGAGGTGAATGCAATAAAAGCTGACCCATGCATAATTCATTTTCTAGGAGAAGAACGTCCATGGCGACTTGGTAATAAGCATCGTTTCACAAAGGAGTATATAAAATATTTAGATATGACGCCTTGGAAAGGTGAGAATTATGAAAAGGGCTGGAAGTTATATTTCTTCTGCTGGAATGTGTTTAATTTTGTGATGAAACCTTTCCCTATGCTAAGGTGCAATATTATTAATTCTTTGGTACCTACACTTATTAATTTAAAGTCAAAGTAAAGGCAGTTTTAGGACTGCCTTTTTGCGTATAAAATTTTCAAAAAATTTTTTATAAATTTTTGAAACCTTATAAAGTACACAGGTGTATTATATATGTAAGGACAAACCGTAAGAAGAAACGTTTCAGATTAACAAGGAGTCGTAAAGTAATGAAGATATCTCAAGATAATTTCTTGGAAGCATATGAAAAATATAAGAATACAGTCTATTCGGTTATATTTAACTATGTTCAAAATATAGATGACGCAAATGATCTTCAGCAGGAAGTATTTATTAAGCTTTTGAACTCTGATGTGGATTATGAGACAGATGAACATCTTAAAGCATGGCTTATTCGAGTGGCTATTAATATGTGTAAGAATCACAGCAGACGTAGTAAATACATATCAGGTGAAACTATTCCAGAGGATTTGCCTTATGAGGTTAAGGAAGAGGATATAGATGTATTGTCATATGTGATTTCTTTACCGGAGAAGTATAGAATACCTGTACATTTGTACTATTATGAAGAATACTCCATTAAGGAGATTGGAGAGCTTTTAGATATGCCGGAGTCTACAGTGAAGATAAGGCTTAAGAGAGGACGGGAGAAGCTGAAGAAATCTTTGTTAAAGGAGGAATTAGCATGAAGTCTTTAGGATTGCAATATAAAAATCAAATAGATGAATTATGTGTGGCAACTTGTAATGTGACAGCTGAAAACATTTTGGCAAAGGCCAGGGAAAGACAGTCTGATGCCAAGAGTGATGTTACAAAAGAAACAGATGATAAACAGCAACAAAAGGTTGTTCCATTTAAGAAATCTAATGCTAAGAAGGTTATGTGGAAGGTTATGGTGGCAGCAGCCAGTGTTCTTCTCATATGCACCACAACTCTTGCGGCTACAGGAAAATTAAGTGAATGGTATGACAAATATTTTGGCGATGCAAAGGAACCTGTAACCAAAGAGATAATTGATGATGGTTATTTGTTTGATATTAATCAGAGTGTGTCAGATGGTATATTTACAGCAGAGTTAATTGGAGTAACGGGAGATGCAGAAACACCAAAATTGGCTATGGACATATACATTAATGATGATGAGTTAGTAGCAGTACATGACGAGATTAGATTAATGGTGTATATCTTAGGTACCTATCAGTATGAAAATGAGCTTGACAAGTATGGCGCTTGGGAGGGATATGCAAAGCAGGATGCAGAAAATCCAAATCTCTATCATGCAATTATTACGGGCCCACCTGTATGGATGTGCTGTGGCGAAGAGGTTGTAGTTGATGTGTGGCAGATAGTTATGGATGTAGATGCAAAGATATGGGACGACAGATATCCAAATCTAGTATTTAAGTATACAGCACCTGCAGAGGTATTTCACCCAGTTAGCTACTTTGAGTACGAGAATATGAAGTTTAGTCACGGCGGAATAGACTATTATCTTACAAGAGGTGAATATGGACCATATAGATCAGAATTTGCCTTCGAGTATGATTATGAGGGAACCACCTTAGCAGGCGGAGAGGATAATTACTGGAAGCTTGAGCAAAAGCTTCAGGATAATTGGCTGGAACTGGTAGATACCATGGTTTTAGTAGTTGATGGTGTGGAATATAAGGTTAATCAGGAAGATAAGGGCTATACCTACTGTGATGAGAAGGGTGAATTTGGTAAGAAGAATCACTGCAACATACATCCATATTTTCCAAGCGTCGACTTAGATGCTGCGGAAAGTATTATTATTAAAGCAGGTGATACCAGCTACACTTTAAAGTAATTAACAATGTTATTAAAGGGCTAAAGAATGCCCAGAAATATAAGAAAGTGAGGAGAAATTAAGTGGAGAAAAGGGTATTAAAAAGGAGAACTTGGAGGGAGATTATCAGCGTGCTACTTGCAGTAGTTATGGTATGCACTCTAATGCCTGGTGTAAAGGCTAGTGCAGCAGCTGATAACGCAACAAAGGATAGTGAGGGGTTAATAAATTATCGTACTCATGTCCAAACCCATGGTTGGCAGGATTTTAAATGTGATGGTCAGATGTCAGGAACTTCAGGGGAAGCTAAACGTCTTGAGTGTATTGAAATTAAGCTTGGAGACACAGGCTATGAAGGTGGAGTAATGTATCGTACTCATGTGCAAAGCTTTGGCTGGCAGGACTGGGTGACTAATGGTGAAATGTCAGGAACCTTCGGTATGGGAAAGCGTCTTGAGGGAATTGAGATAAGCTTGTATGGAGAGATATCTGAGCACTATGATATAGTATATAGAGTTCATGTTCAGTCTTTTGGCTGGCAGGACTGGGTGAGCAATGGTGTAATGGCAGGAACTTCCGGTAAGGCAAAAAGACTTGAGGGAATTGAAATTAAGCTTGTTAAGAAGGAAAAGAAGGGTACATCAGCTATTACATATAGAACTCACGTACAAAGCTATGGCTGGCAGGATTTTAAATGTGATGGAGAGATGTCAGGAACTTCTGGTAAGGCAAAAAGACTTGAAGGAATTCAGATTAAACTCAATACCAACGAATATGGTGGAGGTATAAAATATTCTACCCACGTTCAGACCTACGGTTGGCAGGATTACAGATTTAATGGAGCAATGTCAGGAACTTCTGGTGAGGCCAAGAGACTTGAAGCAATTAAGATATCTCTATATGGTGATATAGCTAAATACTATGACGTATACTATAGGGTTCATGTACAATCTCACGGCTGGCAGGACTGGGTGTGTAATGATGAGCTTGCAGGAACCTTAGGAGAAGCCAAAAGATTAGAGGGAATTGAAATTAAGCTTGTTAAGAAGGAAGGTGTTAAGCCTGAAAATCCAGAGAAGAATAATCCACTTAAGTTAGAGCTTAGCGGTAAGACAGAGGATACATACACTATTAAGGAGGATTGTTACGTAGAGGGTAATGACGTGGTAATTTACCTTCCAAAGGGTATTACCGTTAAGGGTGATATGTTAAAGGTTGTTGAGAAGATAATGTCAGATTTGTGTGAGACCACAGGGCTTAATTTCAAGCAGAATTATCCTATAGATGACCCTATGGAATGTAGAGACTTATATTATGAGGAAGGATATTTTGCTAATATTAACAAGGATGCTGAGAAGGTTAATCTGATATTCACTAACGAAGGCAGCGGGTCAGCTTGGGCTTCAGATCATAACGCAGTTGTAGATATTATGCATTTTGAGGGAGATTATCAGGTTTTATATCATGAGCTTTCTCACGTAATTCAGCTAAGAAATGGTGCTGATTTAGGTAGTGTTATGGATGAGGGCTATGCTACATACACCGCTTATATTTGTCACATGGAGCATAATATACCTGGATGGAGTGCTGCACAGTATTTCTGGCCGGTAGAGGATGTGGCTAAACCACTTATTGAAGGTGGAGAGGATGCATTTAGCATGGTATATGACGTAAAGGATACAAACTATCAGTATGGCTTTAGATTTGTTCTTTACTTAAGTGAGACTTATGGTGAGGACATCTATTATAAGATTATGGATGAAGCCGAAAAGCGTGACCTTCAATGCTCTTGGAATCCAGATAATGAGAAGGAGGATAAGGCAAGAAATAGTGATATGCTTATAGAGATAATTAAGTCTCAAACTTCAGAGGATGTATTTGAAGATTTTGCAAAGTGGTATGCAAATGAATGGGATAAGATAGTAGAGAAGAAGATGGCAGAGATAGAGGCCATGAGTAATTAAAGATATAAAAAAGGCTGTGTCAAAATTGGCACAGCCTTTCTTCTTATAGCATGGTTTTAACTTTTTCCATTAATGCATTAAGGACGTCTAGGAAGTGATTATAATCATCTATTATAAAAGCACTATCCCCGGATTTTCCTGCAAGCTCATGCTTGAGGCAAAGTTCTGCAAAATTCTCGGCACCAATGGTTTTTGTATTGCTCTTTAAGCTGTGAGCAATAATGGCGTAGCTAGGCCAGTCTGAGTTATTATAATAGCCTTCAAGCTGGGATATGAAGTTAGTTGCCTGAGATACGAAGGTGGAAAGAATTTCCTTGTAAAAGTCTTCGTCATCCATACAAAATCCCATACCAATTGATTTGTCGATTACTAAGTAGTGTTCTAATGATAATTCATGTTCCATGTCTTTTTCTCCTTCTATAGGTTCGTTAACTGTCGGCTGGTTAGAAACATCGGTAATTGTTTCATCTATGTTAATTATCTCATCCGGTAGATATTTAATTATTATATCGTCTAAGATGCTGGCGATAACAGGTTTTGACAGGTAGTCATTAAAGCCATTTTCCAGATACATTTCCTTACAACCTGCCACAGCGTTGGCGGTTAAAGCTATAACTACTGTATCCTTATTAAGATTATTTTCGTCCTGTCTAAGAAGCTTTAGAGTTTCAATACCATCTAACTCTGGCATCATATGATCCATAAAAATTATATCATATGAGTTATTCTTTGTTAATTCCAAACAACCCTTTCCGCTGGCTGCAAGATCCACAGATATTTTTGTTCTTTTAAGTAGTGCTTCCATAAGAGTAAGGTTCATGGAGTTGTCATCTACAACTAAAATCTTTGCATCAGGGGCAGTGTAGGTGCTAGCTACAGGAGATGTGTTGTTAGACGCTTTAGATATAGCCGCGTCCAAATTATTTATTGGCTTATTATCTATTATCTTCTGTGGAATAATAACTGTAAATGTTGAGCCTTTTCCATATTCGCTGTCAATCTTTATCTCACCATTCATAAGGTCTATAAGCTGCTTGGTTATATTAAGTCCAAGGCCGGAACCTTCTATGGTACGATTTTTGTTAAGTTCAAGTCGCTTAAAGCTGTTGAAAAGTTGAGATAAATCTTCTTTCTTAATTCCTATACCTGAATCTGTTACAGAAAAGCACAGATTCAAAGAATCATTTTCCATCTTGTTATAAAATGCTCGAAGTGTAATATGTCCAGCTTCTGTATATTTTGTTGCGTTAGATAAAAGATTAGTCAATATCTGTTTGATTCTAAGCTCATCACCATATAGTGTAGTTGGGAGATCAGGGTCTATCTCCACATGGGTGGTTATAGGTTTTTCAGCACTTTTATTCTCTAGGAATATTATCTCATCGTGTATTAAAGTTGGAAGATGGTAGTTATCCTCCACAAGCTCTAGCTGACCAGATTCAATCTTAGAGAAGTCAAGAATATCGTTGATGAGTCCTAGTAGCATATTGCTGGCACTCTGAATATTTCTAGAGTAGTCCATAATATCTTCGTCTTTGTTTTCACGAAGAATCATCTCATTCATACCTATTATTGCGTTAATAGGAGTTCTTATTTCATGAGACATATTAGCTAGGAATTTAGCTTGAGCTTCCCTAGCAGTTATGGCTTGTTGCTTTTTCTTCTCAGAATTAAGCAAATCTTGACCAGTTTTAATAATGGCCATAACAAGTAGGAACAAAAGACCTACAGAAAGGGTAGTACCCAGGGATAGGTCTGTGCCCACATAATACAGAACCATTTCAAGAATTGCAGTTACAATCATACCGTAGATACCAATTCCTACAAAGAGATACTCTCCTAATTGATGTGTAAATGTATCTATTGTAATGGTTACTATGATACATACTATGGAGACTAAAAGACCACCATGTATGAATTTTAGCTGCTCCACAAATTGCACTATATCAAACACCTGAAGGATGGTGCCCACTATGGTAATAATCATGGTATATGCAAGTGGTAGAAGAAATACCTTTTTATAGCGCCCCTTTTGCAATTCATTAATAAATGTTATAAGAGGCAAAGGTATTATCATCAAACACCAATAGGTATAGTATGAAAGTAAGGATATATTTTTAAATAATATCTGTCTGAATGATATCTCTGATATCATCCAAAATGCACAGAAGAAAAGTGTCCACGCCAAGTAATTAAGTGGCAATTCTTTCTTGTATACATATTTAAGTATGAAGCACACAATTATACAAAATAGACTCATCATAAGCAAAAACAAAGCTATAAGAGTATGTAATCCATTTTCTTGAAGAAGGTGAATCCAAATACTTAGCCTATCACCTATAAAGCCAGTGCGTATGTCACCGGCATATTTGGAGTTGCTAGAGAATACATAGGTAAATTCTTTGCCAGAGTCTTCTTCACTTAATTCTATGAATATGTATTTCATAGCACTATTGGTGCCAAATGGTCTGGTGTCCTTGGTATTGTAGCTTAGAACCAGCTCGTCGTCTATGTAAATATCCACATCCTGCCACACAGGTCTGAAACATATATTTGTGCCATTTTCTATGTTATCTGGAAGGGTGGTTTTTAGTGTAACCTTTTCTCCATAGGCAGCGTTGACTATTGTAGGGGCAGTTATTGGTTCTTTACTACCATCCTGGTAAACTCTAGTCCAAGCAGGATTATATTCTTGACAGTTTTTGTTAAGAGAATCCCTTTCGTCTGGAGAAAAAAACTGACCTAATATACTGAATATAAATAACGCTATAACCACCGTGGCAAAGAATAGCTTGACAATTTTATCGTAGCAGTTAAAGAATTTTGAACTGCTATTGCTGTGATTTTTTTCCATTCAATATTCCTCCATCCTATGTAAAATATCCGTTAAAAACCTACTTATATGATATCACTGAAAAATAGGTTTAGCAAGCTGATACAGTTAAGGAAATTAGATGAATAGGAGTATTATGGATACAAATATCAAGTTGTGATATAATATAGGATATTTATGCTTTATGAGGAGAAAAATAATGGGAGATTATAGGTTCAAGGTAAATTTAGGTGGAATGATTGAAATACTATCAGATCATTTGTATAGCAGTCCTGATGTATATATTAGAGAACTGTTGCAAAATGGAGTTGACGCCATAGTGGCAAGAGAAAAGGTGGATAATAGTTACAAGAAGGAACACTTGGGGAAAATTTTGGTGACAGTGAAAGAAAAACAAAGAGTGAGCTTTAAAGATAACGGAATAGGACTGACAAAGGAAGAAATACATAGATTTCTAGCTGTTATAGGGGAATCATCAAAAAAAGATTTAGAGACAGGCAAAATCATGTCGGACTACATAGGACGTTTTGGGATAGGATTATTATCATGTTTTATGGTAAGTGATGAGATTTGTATTAAAACAAGATCCATTCAAGATAACAGAGGATTTATATGGGTTGGAAAACCTGATGGCACATATACTTTAGAGGAATTAGAAGAGGAAATAAGTGTTGGAACAGAGATAATATTGGAGGCAAAAAAAGACAGTGAAAGCTATTTCGAATTTGATAACATAGAGTCTTTGATTTTGCATTATGGTCTCATATTACCATATCCAATACTAATGGATAGTGGAAATATAAAAAAGAGAACCAATCCAGTTTCATTGCCTTGGTTAGACAAGTCTGTAGATAAGAATCAGTTGTTGATATTTGGACAGATGATGTTTAATACACCTTTTATGGATTGTATAAAGCTTCATTCTGAAGCTGGAAATATTGATGGAGTAGCTTACATCCTGCCTTATTCCGTACAGGCATCAACTAAGCAGAGTCACTTGGTGTATTTAAAAAATATGCTTTTGACAGAAAAAGGTCAGGGGATACTTCCAGATTGGGCTGTGTTTGTAAAATGTATAATCAATGCTAAAGATCTTCGTCCGGTTGCATCAAGAGAGGGTTTTTTCGAGGATGATACTCTAAAAAAAGCAAGGGAAGAGCTTGGAAACTGTATTGCTGAGCATTTAAGAAAAATGTCCAAGTCAAATCCATCAGCTTTTCGTGATTTTTTGGATATACATGAATTAGTTGTAAAAAGTATGGCCATAGAGGATGATGAGCTTTTTAAGCTTTTTATAGATAATTTGACATTTGAGACTACTAAGGGAGCATTGTCTGGCTTAGAACTTAGAATGACAAAGGAACCCTTGCTTTATTGTGGTATGAATGAATATAGGCAAATATCTCAGGTGTTTGTGGCACAAGGAAGATTGCTAATTAATTGTGGCTATGTTTATTCCTATGAACTGTTAAGAAAAATGCAGGAATTTTTCCCTGTGGTTGTGCAACCAGTAGATAACTATGAGGTTGGCGAACTGCTTAATGACGTGAGTTTGGATGAGGCAGAAAAAGCTGTGGATTTTCTGGATATAGCAGAAAAGACGTTGGAATCATTTGGTTGTAGTGTGGAGATGAAACAGTTTATACCAGCCAATCTTCCGGCATTTTACTATATTGATAAGGACGCAATGCTATCTAGAGAGATTGACAATGCTATGGAAGAATCAGAGGATTTGTTTGCTGAAATGCTTGGTAATTTCAAGGAAGAGATAAAGGAAAAATGTGTAGCAACATTGTATTTCAATATGAGAAATCCTTTGGTAAAAAAGATGGTTGAGCATACAGATAAAGACTCCCTAGAAGATATAATTATCATTATTTATGTTCAAACTTTGCTCATAGGAGGTTTTACCCTTAAAAACAATGAGCTAGGAATGATGAATGACAGATTACTTTCTGTACTTGAAGGAGGTTTGATTAATGGATAGCGAGTTGTTAGAGCTAAGAAAGCTGCATTTTCAAGTAGAAAATTCTCCATATTGTAAAGAAAAGCAAGATATGTGCAGACGTGGATGGGAGTTGGCGGATAAACTAGATAATTATGAAGAACAGTATTACTTTAGACGTGAATATATAACTGATGCCACATTTTATGGCGATGTAATGGAGATATATGTGGTATTTCCTGTTATGCTTAGCAAGCATGACGAATATGTAAAAAAACATGGACGGGACGCCCGTGTTAGAAATGTTTTGTGGACATATAAATGGGTTATTGAAAACGCAAAATTCTTTTATCAAATTTCTCAGAAGCAGTTTGTTCATTTTTTTGAGGATTTCAAGAGAAGATGTATAGAAAATGGTTTTTCCTTGCGAACTTATTATCAATACGGTTATGAATTTTATCAAAAAATCGATTCAGAAAAAGCTAGAGAGTACTATGAACAATTCTTAAAACAAAGAAGGGATTCCTTAAGTGATTGTCATGCATGTGAGAGAAATGAAGAGGTGGATTACTTGTTATCAATTCATATGTATGATGAGGCCATGGAAAAAGCAAAGGATTTATTTTCTAGAAGATTGACTTGTACAGAAATACCAGATGCCACATATGGAAAATTCCTAAAGTATTATAATCAAGAGATATTAGCAGGAAGGATGGAAATAAACGAGGAAATCCAGCATATAGTGGAACAGTTAAGATACTCCATTAGAACAAAGAAACTATGTTTTGAGTATATAGGAGAGATGTTTTTTATTTACAGTATTTCTGATAAGGCAAAGGCTCTTGCCTGGTTTAAAATGTATTGCTGTGAAGCAGAAGTTATGCGCAATCCGGAATACAAGTTTTATTTTTCAGTTGCGGCGATGCATTTTTTCGGTCAAATGAAAAATAGGAAAAGCTATCGTATAAAGTTAAGTCCGGGATTTTCGCAGTATAGGGAGGATGGAAACTATTCTCCTAACGCTCTGTATGGCTATTACCAATCAATTGCTTATGATGTTGCAACGAAGATGGACAATAGAAATGAAGCAAGTTTTTATATGGACTTCGTAAAACTTGTGGAAAGTTACTTGCAGGATAATTAGAAAAAAGGACAAGATATGAGACTAGTACCAATCCCCACAAGTGAATATGATGAGTATCGTCTGAAATTGATGTTTGACTGCTACAAATGGGATCCACAGTTTTTAGATAATAATACTGTGGCTAAGTATGCATTGGTTATTACCCAAGAGGAACATAAACAGCTTGCCAGATTAACAGTGGCATTGGATAAAGAAACAAGAGAAGCAGAGCAATTTTTGAATTCTAATCAACATTTGGCAGTTCCATTAAAACTTACTAAGCAGCTTTTATGTGATATAAAGAAAATGAGCAATTATGACCAAGAGAAACACATAAGACTTACCAGATATGACTTTCATCCAGTATCAGACTTAGAAGGTGGATGGGCTATAAGTGAGGTAAATAGTGATGTGCCGGGTGGATTCGCAGAGGCAAGCCTTATGCCACTTGCCGCTATAGAAAGCATATACAAAGCACAGGAAAAGAGTTCCATTATGGAGAAGGAATCTTATCATATAGTAAGCTTTGGGGATGTGATGATTGAAAGCGTTAAGAAAAAGGTTAAAGCTGGCGGTAGAATTATGATGGTGCATTGTACCTGTTACAGTGATGATAGGCAGGTTATGCAGTATTTAGGAGACAGGTTAGAGGCTGAAGGCTACGAAATAATTTATGGTGCTGTTGAGCATGTGAATTTTAAAGATAATAAAGCTTACTCTGCTATGGATGGCAATGAGGGGCAGTTAGATGCAGTATTTCGTTTTACGCCTCTAGAATGGTTTAAGGACATAAAGCCTAAGAGATGGCGTGGATATTTTGATACGGAGACAGTATCTTGTAACCATCCAATATCCATATACGCCCAGACAAAAAGGTTCCCGTTGGTGTGGGATGTGCTTGAGGACCACGGTATTAGTATGTCTACTTGGAGAAGCTTATTGCCGGAAACCGTAGACGTAAAGCGGATAGTGGGGCGTGAGAACTACATATATAAACCAGCTTACGGAAGAGTAGGAGATGGAATATCCATTAGAGAAGCTCTTGATATAAAGGAATATGAGAAAATAATGAAGGATGTGAGTAGGCATCCATCCAGGTATGTTGCACAGAAAAAATTTACAAGCATACCTTTAAAGGGAGAAAATGGAGAGGAATATCATGTGTGTCTCGGCTCCTATGCCATAGACGGACTTCACGGTGGTTATTATGCCAGAATAAGCAGTACACCTCGTATAGATTCTAATGCCGCGGATATACCTGTGCTTATAGAAGGAGGCGACTCATATGACAGCTAAGGAAGTATATAAAATATGGGCACCTGTAGGTAAGAGGTGGGTAGACTGGGTAAGACCAGTTCCTTTTGTTACCATAGGTCATTATTCTAAAAGTTATGGGGTAATTCTTCAGCCACCAGCTTCCATTCAATTTCTAGAGAAACAGGAAGAAAACCAGCTAAAAACTATATTAGGAATTAATGGATGGGAAAAGTCTTATCTAGAAAGAACTGCAGTAATAGTTGATATGTGTGGTGGAGAAAGTGTTAGCTATGGAGTTGCCCTTACAGACTATGGTTTTAGACCAATTCCTGTATTTAACGGCACTATAGAACAACAGGGAGCAAGGGCTACAGTGGATAACCAGTCAGTTGGTATGGCCTTAGAGCTTATGGCAAAAGAGCTTCTTGAGAAGGAAATAGCTGATGATGCCAGACCTGCATTTTTGCTGGATAGAAATAGATTAAACAGGTATAAGCTTGATGACTCTGTGTATGATAATAGCTGGGATGTGTACCCGCAGGACCTGCCATCACCTAAGTTTTTTTTAGAAAATAGTATAGAAAACATCTTGGTGATTGGTGGTAAAAAAATATCTAAAGATATAAAAAAAATTCTGGTTGATCACCAGAAGAAAGGGCTAAAAATATTCCATACAGATGGATATGAGATGCCTAGGCAGCAGTTGGTCTGGAAACTGCCAAGCTGGGATTAAATGAGGATAAAGAAAGTATAAATAATATAATAAGTAAAACAGCTAAACAGCATAATCATTAAAGTAAAAAAGAGGAAAAAATATTGATAAAATTCGAAGGTCGTATAGTCCAATTTGGATTCGGCGCAGTGGGTAAAAGCTTCTATGAAAAACTACCCCAGGAATTACAATTTAATGAGAACAACTACTATGTTATAACTAGGGAAGAGATAGAATTAATTGCATATGTAAATCTAGGAGGCATAGTAGCTAATTTTATCACCGCAGAGATAACCAGAGACAATTTTAAGGAAATCTTTGGCACTTATCTAAGAGAGGGTGATTTGCTTATTGATTTTGCAGATACAGTAGGAACTAGAGATATCTGTGAGTGGTGTGCTAAGGAAAATATTATGTATATAAATACAGGTGAAGCAGATTGGCCTGATCACTGGTATTCAATATTTGAAGAGCATGATAAGAAAATAGATTTAAAGAATATATTTGCCACTAATCAAGACAAGAACAAATATCCAATAGTTCTTCATCACGGCAATAATCCAGGGTTAGTGTCCCATTTTGTGCGAGCAGCTTTGGGGTACATAGTAACAACTCAATTTAAAAGGGATAAAGAATTAAAGAGACTTCTTAAAGAGCAAAGATTTAACCATATAGCTTGTTATTTAGGGTTAAGACAGATACATGTCAGTGATATAGATTTGCAGAAGGTAAGGGGGAGCTTTGATGAAAAGCTTCTAGTTAATACCTGGTGTACGGATTCCTTCTGGTTTGAAATGTTAAGTGAGGCAACCCTTGATGTGGGAACCTTTGAAGAAGTGGATTTTGAAGATCAGTGCAACATGTACCACAAGGAAAAAGGTTACATGGAATTTAAAGCTTTGGCAGTGGATAAAAGATGTGCCACATATTATCCAGAAGGAGTCTTTGAGGGCCACTTGGTGCCACATGAGGAGACTATTTCTATAGCAAAAAGCCTGGAAGTTTCTCAGGATGGAAGGGTTATATATCGTCCCAGTGTTGCATTTATATACAAACCATGTGATTATGCCAGTGAATTCCTTAAGAAATCAAAGGTAAATGAATATCCTAACCCTGACCCATCAAGGCCTATTGACTGTGAGAATGAAAAAGGGATTTCTATAGTAAGGGGATATATATATCCAGAGAATGTGGAGATGTTGTATGAAGATAAAATAGAATCCGGGACAGAATATGTAGGTGTATTTCTTATGGGAGAAAGATTTGATCCAGTGTGGGTAGGCAATCGCATAGAGTTACCATTCCTATCAAAGGGAAAATCCAACCACCAGTGGCAGACTCCAACCATAACACCAGTAGCTATGTCAGCCTTATCAGCAGTATGCTGGATGCTTAAGAATAAAGATAAAGGTGGGATATACTTTCCTGAGGAAATCCCAGATTATAAGGGGATAATAAAAACCGCAGAAAAGTATATCTCCAAAACCATATACAAAACCTTCACCAAAGATGATGTAGAAAGAGAACTCAAAGTAAACTTTGAAAACCTGCAAGTGAAGGATATATTTAGAAGTTAACTTCCGCCACCGCCGTAGCTTCCGAAGCTACGACCGCCACCAGTATATCCTCTACTACTAGCTGTGGCCTTATGAATTCTTGAACCACTTCGAACAGCGCGTCCTATACCGCGGCTACTTCTGTGAATTCGGCCCGTTCTAATATATGTGTTATTAAACATGCCATAATCGTAGTAATAATCCATAGTAGCATTTGTTGCCTCAGGGAACTTAACTCCAAGAGCTTCAGTAACCTTAGTAGGAATGCCAAAGGCTGTTGCGTAGATGAAGAATCTTTCCCATACAGGCATATTTGCCACATTGGATTCTGACATAATATGGTCACTTTTAAGGTAGTTGTAAAGTCCGCGCCATTTAGCGTATTCTGTCTCACCTGCCTGGGTAAGAAGAACATAATTACCTGCTGTCATATAAAGGTAAATGGAGCATACGAGGCATGTGATTCCTAGTATAGTATAGGAGCCAAAGGCTAAGTCCAATCTAGTAAAGCTTGAAATAAGGTTTACTATAGTTAATAGAATAATTCCCCATTTTCTATAGGATTTTGCAGATTTGAGAAGCTGGTCTTTAAGCTCTGTAAAATCCGCTTTTTGTATGTAACCACCGTTGACACCAGTGTTGGTAATGGCCTTCTTGATATTTTCTTCAAAGGTTCCGGTATACTCATAATCCTGAGAAACTCTTCTCTGGAAAGTGCTCATAAGAATCTGATTATTACTAGCGTGACGTACCAGAAGGTTGTAATATAAGATCTCACTTTCAGTAAGAGGTTCCGCAGGCATAATGGATTCTTCCTGACCCTGAGCAGGATTCTTAATTGTAATCATAGCATCATTTGTGCCATATTCAGATATCTCAACATAATCCTTTCTAGCCAAGCTAAGAAGTAGTGCAGAATAGATGCCTGAATCGTCTTTAGGCTTGCTATCTTTGGAGAAAATTAGGGCTGCTGCAAAATTAGGATCTAAGTCGCTAGGAATTCCTGTGTAGAATTCTGGAATTTCTGCTGGTTCATAGAATATGTGCTTAGTATGCATACGTTTTTTTGTATTAAAGGTTTTAAATAGTATGCATGCTGCGATTATAAACAATATAGCAAAAATTATGATTTTAAGTGTATTATAGTTGCCTGGTTTATTATGTTCTAAACGGGCATCATATCTAATTTCATTTAAAGCATAGTCAGAAGTATAATCGTTATGCAGTGCACTATCTGTTAATATATGTTTATCTTGGTCGTATGCTACAAGCTCAAACTCTAGATACTGGTTATATGCCTTAAATTGAAGATCCTCTTCATCTAGGTCTATAGCGAAGGTGTGATATCCAGGATGAAGAGTAGATGATTCATGTACGGAAAAGCCATTATTGTTTGTGCCATAGGTGTAATATTCGTAGTTATCAGTACTAGGCATATCTTCATCAGGAATTAGTATCTCAGCCTTATATGATTCTAGATCTGTAACAGGCATCTCTCCATAAAGTAACAGATAAAGGTCAGAGCAATCTTTATATTTAAGTCCCACGTGGTTTATCTCATAGCATATCACAAATGTAACCTCATCCCTATAGATTCCGTCTACATAGAAGAATAAAGCTTCATAGCGATCGCTAGCTTTGTTGTAAGGTCCCGGACTGTGGTACCAGGTTCCGGCAAGTTCTTCCACCTCGTAATTATTCCATTCATAGCTACTGCATTCTTCAAGTTCCATCAGACTTCCGTCATCCATAACCTGATGTACAGAAAGAACATCGTAGTCAAGTCTAAGTCCGTCCACCTCCTGCTCAATTAGGTCTCTCCACAGCTCGTAGCACAAGTCATCTTTGCTGGATTGGTGAACATCAAAAGTGACACGTTCTACAACCATAGCCTTTGTTCCGCGAGATGAATCGTCGTCATATATTATCTGAGCTTCCACATCTGTAAGCTTTTGATAGTCCCAAGGACTTAGGTCAATATAATCAAACAAGTATCCATATTGACCTGCGAAGATAGCTATAATTGGGAGTAAGAAGCACAGTGCAAAAAGACTAAAATATAATGTTAGACATCCTTTAGGGTTCATATATTATCCTCCTGTATGTTTTCCTTTATTTAATCTTCCAAAAGTCTAAGTCCAGCAGTATCAGTTACGGGAAGAGAGAAACATATAGCCTTAGCTTTGGTGTTAAGTCCTGCTTCTTCCATAATAGCTTGCATAATTGGGTTCTTCTGTCCGGTTTTCACAACTATATATATAAGTTCCTTTTCTTGAGCTAAAGAAACTCCCATGAATTTTTCGGCAACAGCCATACCGGTTCCCTTTGCATGGATAACGGTACCACCATAAGCCCCAGCCTTTCTTGCTGCATCCATAATAAGGTTTGTATATCCTAGCTCTGAGATTACTACAATCAAATCGTGGTCTGTATTCTTCAATGTGGATTCCTCCTTTTTCTCATACTTATCATTTTCTATCAGAAACTGTAGTGCTTTTCTTCCGCCTATACTACTTAGGGGAATTGTAAATGCAACTCCACCACCAGGGGCATCAATTTTAAGCACCTTTTCCAGTTGTTTTTTTACAGTAAGCCATTTGTCTTCTTCTATGATAGCAGTTACAACTGTTTTTTCCTTGGATTCAAGACCAAGCATATCCATAGTTTCATTAGAAACTGTACCGTACCCCAGGGAAAGAAACATGACATTAAGGTTGTTTTCCTGATACAGCTTAGCGTAGCTTGATGCGATTTTTCTATCCACTATGGTGGTCATCATATATAAATCTCCCATATATCCTCCTTTTATAATTCAAACAATATAATCTTATGGGCGAAAGGTTTACAACTCAATGATTTCCATATCGCCGTAAGAGGCAAGTGCTTCACGGTCTGCCTGACTGGCAAGCTCTTTGTGAAGCTTGCTGTCCTTAATTCTATATATAAGTCCCATAATCTGAATAGCTATAAGGGGTGTCATTGCAACCATAGAAACTATACCAAAGGCGTCAGCTACTATGTTGCCACCCACTGCCTGGCAGGCGCCCATAGCAAATGGAAGCAAAAATGTAGCAGTCATAGGTCCTGATGCAACTCCACCAGAGTCGAATGCTATAGCCGTGAATATTTTAGGTACGAAGAAAGTAAGCGCTAAAGCGATAAAATATCCTGGCACAAGAAGCCACATTATGGAAATTCCTGTAAGAACTCTAGTCATGGCAAGACCAACAGATGCGGCTACACCAAGAGACAGGGAAGTCCCCATGGCTTTGGCTGATATGGCTCCATCTGTAAGTTCTTCAACCTGCTTGGTAAGGACAAATACAGCAGGTTCGGCTTTAACAATAAAGTAACCGATTAACATACCTATAGGAATAATAATCCATTTAATATCAAGGGCGGCAATAGTTGCTCCAAGGTAGTTTCCTGCAGGCATAAATCCTACATTTACCCCTGTTAAGAAAAGTACCAAACCAATATACGTGTAAACAATTCCTACAGTAATTTTTAAAATAGTTTTCTTATTTATATCTCGAACAATTAATTGCATAATAGTGAAGAATACAACTATAGGTAGCAGAGAAACAGCAATTTCGTGAATGTATGTAGGAATCTCTGCAGAAAATAGTTTCCAAAGGTCAACAGTATTCTCAATATCTGGAATAGAATCGGATACATGTTCGCTAGAACCAGGCTTGTAAAGGATTCCTAAAATCATTACTGCAAGTATAGGGCCAATTGAACACATAGATACCAGACCAAAGCTGTCGTCTGCTGCATGTTTATCGCTTCGAATAGCAGATATACCGATACCGAAGGCCATAATAAATGGAACAGTCATAGGTCCGGTTGTAACACCACCAGAGTCAAATGCCACCGATAGGAAGTCCTTTTGAACAAATGGTGTAAGTGCAAATATAATAACGTAGAATAATACAAGTAAAAGGGATAGGGGAATGCTAAGAAGCATTCGGAGTATTGCAATTACGAGGAATAGGGCTACACCTAGTGCAACCGCAAGTATTAATGTAATATTTGGGATGGATGGTACCTGGTTAGCCAAAACCTGAAGATCTGGTTCAGATATGGTAATAACAAAACCCATTACAAAGCTGACAAAAATAACAATAAATAGATTCTTTGATTTTGTCATTATGGTACCGGTTCTCTCTCCTATAGGAGTCATAGATAACTCCACTCCAACATTAAAGAATAGCATACCTACTATAAGTAGGGTGGCACCTACCAAGAATGTCATTAAAATACTTGGGGGAATAGGTGCTATAGTAAAGCACAGTAAAAGTACTATAGCGAGAATTGGCATAACAGCCTTCATGGTCTCAGTGAATTTTTCTGAAAATTTACTTTTTAGTCTTGAATGTGGTAGTTTCAAATCATCAGTCGCCTTTCTATAGAAATTAAGTCTAAATAATTAAACAAAAAATATTATAACCCATTATATTATAGCACAAAATACTGAGTATTGACTACAATAATTTGTGTAGGGAGGAAAAACATAGTAATTACCTAGGCATACGGAAAGAATTTATAGACTTATTACGGTAAAAGTGTTAGAATTTGTTGTAAGTGTGCTTATTTATAAAAATGTAATATAAATGATAGATAGTTTGGAGAAATGATATGGGTATCATGATGCTTAAGAATGAAAAAAGTTTGAAAATTATTATAGTAGGTTGTGGAAAAGTTGGTATGACTCTAGCAGAAAGGCTTAGTCAGGAAAAGCATGATGTAACCATCATAGATACTAATCCAGATACAGTACAGAAGGCTACAACCTTTTTTGACGTTATGGGAGTAACGGGTAATGGAGCAAGCTTTGCCATCCAGGAGGAAGCCGGAATAAAGAAGGCGGACCTTATTATTGCGGTTACGGCATCGGACGAGCTAAATCTTTTGTGTTGTACCATCGCTCAAAAAGTAGGTGAGTGTGCTGCAATTGCTAGAGTTAGAAATCCTGACTATAGCGATGAATTAAGCTACTTAAGAAAACAATTAGGACTTTCTTTGATTATTAATCCTGAGTTAGAGACTGCAAAGGAAATGTCTAGACTTCTTCGTTTGCCGAATGCAATAAGTATTAATTCATTTGCAAAGGGGCATGTGGAGCTGGTTAAATTCAAGCTTCCTGATGACAATATATTGGTTGGCAAGCAGATAAAAGATGTGGGTGCTTCAAATATGGGAGTTCTTATCTGTGGTATTGAGAGTGAGGGAACTCTTGATATTCCTGACGGCTCCAATGTTTTCAAGGCAGGAGATTTAATTTCTTTTATAGCTACACCAATCAATTCTAACAAGTTTTTTAAGCACATAGGAATGAAAACAAAACATGTTAAAGACTGTATGATTGTAGGTGGTGGAAAAACCTCTTATTATCTTTCTAAGCAGCTTAGTGAGATGAATATAAGTGTGAAGCTTATTGAGAAAGACAAGGACAACTGTGAATTCCTATGTACGTTATTGCCACAAACCTTAATTATAAATGGTGATGGAGCAGATGAATCCTTGCTTTTTGAAGAGGGTATAAAAGAGACAGGCTCGTTTATTCCACTTACAGGGTTAGATGAGGAAAATATTCTTCTCACACTCTTTGCCAAAAAACATTCAAAGGCAAAGGTAATAACCAAGATTAATAGAGGGACATTTAATGATGTAATTGATAGTTTGGATGTGGGTAGTGTTATATATCCTAGGTATATGTCTGCAGAGACAATTATTAAATATGTTCGCGGTATGCAGAACTCTATTGGAAGTAATATAGAGACCTTGTACCATATATTTGAAAATAGAGCAGAGGCAATAGAATTTGAGATAACAGAAGAATCCTATGTAACAGGTAAACCGCTGATGGAGCTTAATCTCAAGACGGATTTACTTATTGCATGTATTAACCGAAAAGGGAAAATAATTATTCCACGTGGTAATGATACTATTATGCCTGGAGATACAGTTGTTATAATAACAGCTCACACAGGATTTAAGGATGTTAGAGATATTTTAAAATAAAGACAGGGAACTGATATGAACTATAGAGTAATAACATATATATTAGGATGGGTGTTGAATATTGAAGCTGCATTTATGTTAATGCCATTTATAGTGTCTCTTTTGTATGGGGAGTACTCTAAGGGAATGGCCTTTGTATGGGTTATGTTAGGAAGTGTAGCTATTGGAATCCTTTTAGTAATAAAAAAACCTAAGGATGCAACCTTTTATCTAAAGGAGGGTTTTGTAACCGTTGCATTAAGCTGGATAATTATGTCTGTGGTGGGAGCTCTGCCATTTGTTATAAATGGAGACATTCCGCATTTTGTAGATGCTTTTTTTGAGACTGTTTCAGGTTTTACAACAACAGGAGCTAGTATATTATCTGATGTTGAGACTCTTGCTAGATGCAGTATGTTCTGGAGGTGTTTTACTCATTGGATAGGTGGTATGGGAGTTTTGGTATTTCTTCTTGCCATCGTGCCAATGGCAGGTGGAACCCATATGAACCTTATGAAGGCGGAAAGCCCAGGACCATCTGTAGGTAAGATAGTTCCTAAGGTTAAGAATAACGCCATATTTTTATATGGAATTTATATTGTGATGACTATAATTATGGTGATATTTCTTTTGGCAGGAGATATGAGTTTATATGATTCATTATGTACAGCTTTTGGTACTGCTGGAACAGGTGGATTTGGATTGCACAACGATAGCTTTATGAGCCAGAGTCCTTATGTACAGTGGGTGGTAACTGTGTTTATGATTCTTTTTGGAGTGAATTTTGGAGTGTATTTCCTTTTAATAACCGGAAGATTAAAAGATGCATTTAAGCATGAGGAGGCAAGGACTTATTTTACAATAATCTTTGCGGCAGCAGCTATAATGTATATTGATTTAAGAGATATAATATCAGGTACAGGAAATGCAATAAGACACATATTCTTCCAGATTGGTTCCATAATGACAACTACAGGATTTGCAAGTATGGACTTTGACCAATGGCCAGAGACTTCTAGGTTCGTACTGGTGTTACTTATGTTTATAGGTGCATGTGCAGGTAGTACAGGTGGTGGAATTAAGGTAGCAAGAATTATTATCCTGTTTAAGACCTTTATCAAGGAGATTATTTCTTTCTTACATCCTAGAAGTATAAAGAAGGTAAAGGTAGAGGGAAAGGTGTTAGAGCATGAGACTTTAAGAGCTACAAATGTATACTTTTTTACGTTTATGCTTATATTTACCCTATCTATGTTCCTTCTTACTTTAGAAGGAAAGGATATGGTTACAAATTTTACAGCGGTTGCTGCTACGTTAAATAACATAGGTCCAGGACTGTCATTGGTTGGACCAACGGGGAATTTTGGGTTTTTCTCAGATTTTTCAAAGCTGGTACTTAGCTTTGATATGTTAGCGGGAAGATTAGAGTTGTTCCCATTACTACTTCTTTTCTGTCCGTCAGTGTGGAAACCTAAGAAAAAAACTGCAAAAGTATAATATTTACGAGGGGAGGGATACCATGAAGTTTAATTTGTCTGCTATTAATAGCACCAATATAAAAAAGGGAATAAGTTATATTAGAGAAAATGGATTGGATGGTATTGCCTCTAGAGTAAGATATAAGATGCAGGGACCGGGGCTTGGTTACAATGTTTGGTATAGGGATAATCATGAAGCAAGCCATGAAGAGCTTGAGTTTCAGAGAAATACAGACTTCACCTATAAACCACTTATAAGCATCTTGGTGCCTATATATGAGACTCCGGAAAGATACTTAAGAGATATGATAGAGTCTGTTGTTAATCAGACCTATAGTAATTGGCAATTGGTAATAGTTGATGGAAGTAAGAGAACGGAGGGACAACCCCACACTGAAACCATTGTTAGAGAATACATGGAGGAACACAGAAAAATTGTGTATGCTCCCCTTGAGAAAAATTTTGGAATTGCCATGAATACTAATATGGCATTTAACTATTCCACAGGAGAATACATAACTCTCCTTGATCATGATGATATGCTTACGCCAGATGCTTTGTTCTCGGTAGTTAAGGCGCTTCAAGAGGAAAAATACGATGTGCTTTATTCTGACGAGGATAAGATTGCTGAGGATGGGTCAAGAGTTTCAGACCCGGCGTTTAAACCGGATTTTTCTATAGATTTGTTGAGAGCCCATAACTATATTACTCATTTGTTTGTAGTAAAGAGAAAGCTACTCCTTGATGTAGGAGGTTTTGATTCGGAATATGATGGCGCTCAGGATTATGATTTGGCTTTAAAATGTAGTGAGAAAACTAAGAGCATAAAGCACATTCCAAGAGTGCTTTATCACTGGAGAATAAATGATAAGTCTGTAGCCCTAAATCCACATAAAAAAGAGTACGCCAAGGAAGCGGGTAAAAGGGCACTCCAGGCTCATATAGAAAGAAGTGGATGCTATGCCACTGTAACTCATACAGATATGTGGGGAATGTACAAGGTAAACTATGAAACTCCTGGAAACCCATTGTTATCTATAGTGATTCCAGGTGGTAATAATAGAGAAATTATAGAAAAGTGTATAGGTCCACTCTTTGAGAAAACAAGATATAGTGATTTTGAGCTTATAATTGTTAATTCGCATACGGATGATAATGTTTTGCAAAAGTTCTATGCAAGGTTAGAGGCTACCAGAAAGAATATCAGAGTACTAGAATACGATGGTACTCCGGCGGTGATACACATGAGAAATTATGGTGCGTCTAAGGCAAAGGGAGATTATATTTTGTTCCTTGATTATGGCGTAGAGAAGATAGAGGTAACTGCTGTTAAGGAGATGCTTGGTCATTGTATGCGAAAAGAAGTTGGTGTTGTTGGTGGCGCTTTGTTTGCCGATAATGGGGCAACTATTTCCCAGGGAATTGCAGTAGGTGTAAATGGTCCATTTTGTCATTTGTATAAGGGAATCAAAAAGGGTGATTTTGGATACCTTATGCACAACCATGTAAATGCTAATTTCAGTGCGGTATCTGGTTCCTGTATGATGGTTAAGACAGAGCTTTTTAGGGGAATTGGAGGCTTTTCTGAAAAGTTTGTCACAGAGTTTTCAGATGTGGATTTTTGCCTTAGGATAAGGGAACACGGATATTTGATTGTGGGAGTTGCAGATGCAACCTGGCATTTTTATAGCGCTGCTAATACGAAGCGTGATGACTACAAGACATATTTCGAGAGGGAAAAGGGACTTTTCGAGATATTGTGGTCTAATATAATTACCAATGGAGATCCATATTATAATCCTAATTTTACCAGGAATGGGGATTATCACGATATAAAATAACATTAAGAAAAACGGAGAAAAAGCATGTTAATGAGTTTAAAACAAGAGTTAAATGATTGTTATATGTACGGGGAAATTATTTCCCATCAGGGATTTGGTCCTGAGACAGGAATATCTATGAGAGAGATGATTAAATTTGATTTGCTGCAATTTTTGGCATATCTTATTGACAGGGAGTCAAGCCCTACTCTCTATTCAGAAATAAGCTTTATTCATCAATATTTAGGAGAGTACTTTACTCCTAATAAATTAGAAATTTTTAAGGTTGAGAGAACTTATGACAAATCATTTGCAGAGAATCCACCACGTTCACTTACATACTTTGTGAAAGCTGACTTATCAGGAAAGTCTGCATATACAACAAAGGGATTTTCTAAGGCTAGAAATCTTTATAACATATATGTGAAAATGGGACAGGAATTTATCTCATCAAAGCGAGAGGCCAGTGCCAAGGAATTAGAAGCGTTTACCAGTTACACAGCCATGATGGAGGAATATATTAGAAGCTTTAAACTCTTTGAGCCAGGGAAGGGGCCTATACCTGCAGGAAAGATTGCTAATGCAGGTAAAAATAAAAAGTCATCTGATAAGAATGATGGAGTGGAGAGCAAGCTTGATGGAATGAAGGGTAATCTTAATGTTAAGGAATTCTCAGACGAAGAGCTTAACTATGAAGACCTTATGAAGGAGCTTAATACATTAGTTGGACTTGATGAGGTTAAGAGAGATATTAAGAGCTTAGTCAATCTCTTAAAGGTTAAGAAAATGAGAGAGGAACGTGGCATGAAGCAGCCATCAGTATCTCTTCACATGGTATTTTCAGGAAATCCTGGAACAGGAAAGACTACAGTTGCCAGACTTTTATCCAAGATTTACAAATGTATTGATGTAGTTCCAAAGGGACACTTAGTTGAAGTAGACCGTTCAAATCTTGTAGAAGGTTATGTTGGACAGACAGCCATTAAAACTAAAGAAGTTGTAGAAAGTGCTTTAGGTGGAATTTTATTTATAGATGAGGCTTATACACTTACAGCGGGCAAGGATGGTAAAGATTTTGGTCAAGAAGCGGTGGATACTCTTCTTAAGCTTATGGAGGATAACCGTGATAATCTAGTAGTAATAGTTGCTGGATACACTGACCTTATGAAGGAGTTTGTAGAGTCTAATCCAGGACTAAAGTCAAGATTTAACAAGTATATTTTCTTCAAAGATTATACAGGAGAACAGCTCTATGACATATTTATGTCCATGTGCGACAAACAGGAATATGTGCCTAATTCAGCTGGTAAGGAATATGTCAAAGAATACTTTAATGGCAAGGTAGAAAATAAAGATGAAAACTTCGCCAACGCAAGAGAAGTTAGAAACTATCTTGAGCGTTCTATTTCAAGACAGGCTTCACGAATCGTTGAGTTAGAAAATGTAAGTGACAAGCAACTTAAAACTCTTACTAAGTCAGACTTAGAGGAGAAATAAAATCAAGGGTAATTAAGTTGATAAAAAATTATTACTATGATAGAATGAGAAGGCTTGATTTTGACCAAAAGATAAGGCAAAATTAGAGACTTTGTATGGAGGATGTTATGAAATTTCGACCATGTATTGATATTCATAATGGCTCTGTAAAACAAATAGTAGGTGGCAGTCTTAAGGATGAAGCTGACAGTGCTTTAGACAATTATGTGTCAGAGCTAGGCGGTGACTTTTATGCTGATTTGTATAGGCAAAAAGGTCTTAAGGGTGGCCATATAATAATACTAAATCCTGCGGGAAGTCAGTACTATGAAGCAGATGTCAGACAGGCAAGACTAGCCCTTGATGCTTATCCAGGCGGACTTCAAATTGGTGGTGGTATAAACAGCCATAATGCCTCCGGATTCCTAAAAATGGGTGCATCCCATGTTATAGTCACATCCTATGTGTTCAAGGATGGGAATATAAGCTTTGAGAATCTAAAGGAGATAAGCAGAGAGGTTGGCAAGGACAGGCTTGTTATAGACCTAAGCTGTAGGAAACGGGATGGTGACTACTATGTGGTTACAGACAGGTGGCAAAAGTTTACGGACGTAAAGCTTAATGTGGATACTTTAGAGATGTTTTCTGAGTATTGTGATGAGTTCTTAATTCACGCAGTTGATGTGGAAGGGATGGCAAAGGGAATTGAAGGGGAACTTGCTGTACTTCTCGGTTCCTGGGCAAAAATTCCTATGACTTATGCCGGTGGCGTTGGTACATTTAAAGACTTAGAGAATTTAAAATGTTTGGGACAAAACAAGCTGGATGTAACAGTAGGAAGTGCCTTAGATATATTTGGCGGTAATATGATATTCGAGGATGTAATATCATTTTGTAATACATAAGGAGGGTAAAGATGAGAAAGTTTAAGAAACACATGGCAATTCTTATATCAGCGGCAATGGCACTATCTATGGTGGCTTGTGGTGATAAGAAAAATGATGATGCTAAGGTTGATGGACCTACAACAACAGAGGCCATAGAAGCGGAAGTTATTGAAGATACTTATGATTGGCCAACAACAGAGGTTCCAGTTGTAGAGAACAACAGATTTACAACTATTGAGGGTGCAGACGCTATGGGTGTTACCTTTGATAAGGACGTAAATGGATTCGTAACCTACGCAAATGGTGGTAAGTTCGAGATGATTCAGCAGGATGGACAGCTGGTTTGTAATATCGAGAAGACTGGTAGCGTAGAACACGGTGTGCAGATTTATTATGATGGATTTACTATGGCTAAGGATTGTGTGTACAATGTATCCTTTGACATTAGCTCAACAGTAGAACGTGAGGTTGAGTGGAGAGTTCAGATTAATGGTGGCGATTACCATGCATACGCAAGTGAGAAGGTAACTATTGGACCGGAGACAAAGACCATCAATTACGAGTTTACTATGGCAGAGAATTCTGACCCGGCACCTAGATTCGTTATCAATATGGGTCACTATGAGGGACAGCCAGAGCTTCCAGCTCACAGTGTAACCGTAGATAACATTTCTCTCTTTGTAGTAGATGGCTCTAAGGCAGAGAAGATTGAGGGTGCCCCAACACCAATTCAGGTTAAGGTTAACCAGATAGGTTATGCGCCGGATGATGTTAAGACAGTAATTACAACATCTAAGGATGATGAGAGATTCAAGATTGTTAAGGCCGATACAGGTGAGACTGTATATATTGGAGAGTATGATCCAAAGCTTATCTTTGATGACAATGTAGGTTCAAATATTAAGCGTGGTGACTTCTCAGACTTTAAGGCAAGTGGAAACTTCAAGATTGTTTCTAGTCCTTCAGGAGAGTCTTATGAATTCTCAATTGGAGAGGGACTTTATGATGATATCTATAAGGATACAATTCTTATGCTTTACAACCAGAGATGTGGATGCGAGCTTGATGTAAATATTTCTGCTGATTTTGCTCACGCTGCCTGTCATATGCAGGAGGCAACTATCTACGGAGATAATTCAGGAAAGACAGTTGATGTTTCAGGTGGATGGCATGATGCAGGTGACTACGGACGTTATGTAGTACCTGGTGCTAAGACTATTCAGGATTTATTCCTTGCTTATAGCGATTATGGTTATGATGCAGATGATATAGGAATTCCAGAAAGTGGAAATGGTACTCCAGACCTTTTAGATGAGGCTAGATATGAGCTTGAGTGGATGCTTAAGATGCAGGATGAGGCAACTGGTGGTGTATATCATAAGGTTACAGCAGCAGTATTCCCAGAGACAGTACTTGCAGTTGACGAGACAGACCCTATGATTCTCTCACCAATTTCTGCAGCATCAACAGGTGATTTTGCAGCAGTAATGGCTAAGGCATCAGTACTTTATGCAGATTATGATGCGGATTTTGCTAAGAAGTGTTTAGAGGCTTCTAAGAAGGCATACGGATGGCTTGAAGCTAATCCAGACGAAAAGGGCTTTTGGAACCCAGATGATATAGTAACAGGAGAATATCCAGATAACTTTGTAGAAGATGAAAAATTATGGGCTGCAACAGAGCTTTATATTGCTACTGGTGAGCAGCAGTACCTTGACGCAATTAACACATTGATGGGTGGAAAATATCGTATAGGTCTTGGTTGGGCTGATATAGGAGCCTACGCTCTCTATGACTTGGCTGTGGCTGAAGGAATTGATGCAACTCTAAAGGAAAATGCTAAGACATTATTCTTAGAGAAGGCAGATAAGTATCTTGCGGCTTGTAAGACTGATGGTTTCTATATGGGACTTTCAGGCTATGTTTGGGGAAGTAACATGGATATAGCTCAAAATGGTGAGATGCTTCTTATGGCTAATAAGCTTGCTCCAAACCCAGAGTATGTGGAGTATGCTCAGAAGCACAGAGATTATATATTTGGATTAAATGGTGTAGGATACTGTTATGTAACAGGCTATGGAGAGTTATCACCAGTGGGTACTCATCACAGACCTTCACAGGTGCTTGGAACTACAATGCCAGGTATGCTTGTAGGTGGTGCTAATGAGAACCTTGAGGATCCATATGCACAGGCAGTATTATGGGGAATGCCAGGATCACTTTGCTACGTAGATAGCGAGCAGAGCTTCTCATGTAATGAGATTACAATCTACTGGAATTCACCACTTATATATCTTTTAACAGGATTAGAAAATCAGTAGGAGTAGAGATTAATGTTTGACTTGATAAAAAAAATGCTGGCAAATGACAAGATTAGATATCTTGTGGCCGGAGGTTGTACAACCTTTGTAAACCTTATAGCATTTTTCTTGCTTAGAAATTTTACTGACATTAATAGAAACTTATGCAATGCCATAGCAATCGCTATGGCAATTGCTTTTGCCTATTTTGCCAATAAGTTATTTGTATTCAAGAGCAAGAAATTAGGTGTACTTGGAACAATTACAGAGTGTGTTAGTTTTGTGGGCATGAGACTTGTGTCTATGCTAGTTGAAATATTGGGATTTGCTCTACTTTGTGACAGCTTTAGATTAAATGAACTTGCATCTAAGCTTTTAGTTCAGATTGTTGTGTTGGTACTGAACTACCTGTTCAGTAAGTTGGTTGTCTTTAAGAAGGAAAAGAAGGGCATAAAACAACATATAGTAGATAATAATCTATGCTATATATCCTTTGGAGTAGTAGCGGTGGTTATGCTTGGAGTTTGTATAGCTTCAGGAATTATGCCATTTGGAACAAGAGCCCTTACATTGGTAGATAGTTTGCATCAGTATGTACCATTTTTTGCAGAGTACAGAGATAAGCTTATGAATGAGGGTAGTTTATTCTATAGCTGGAATATAGCTTTGGGATCTAACTTTCTATCACTTACAAGCTATTATCTATCTAGCCCATTTAATTTCCTTGTTATTCTATTCAGCAAGGAAAATATACCTATGGCAATGTGCTTTATTATGTGTTTAAAGGTATGCCTTTCTGCTTATACTATGGCATATTTCCTTTCTAATAAGGGGAAGGAGAAGGATAATTCCTTCTATATAGTTCCTATAGCCGTTGCCTATGCCCTAAATAACTATGTAATAGGTTACTACTGGAATATAATGTGGATAGATTGTATATTAATCTTCCCAATTATCATATTAGGTTTCCAAAAACTGATGGAAGACAGAGATCCTAGAATGTACACTTTGTCTATGTTCTATGCGTTGTATTGTAACTATTACATCGGTTTTATGGTATGTATATTTATGGTACTGTGGTTCTTCGTTTATAATCACAAGACCATTAAGAAGTTTTTCCTAGATGGAATTAATTTTGCCATATACTCACTGGCATCTGGTGGAATGGCAGCATTTCTACTTATACCAGCATACAAAGGAATCATGTCTACCGCATCTGCGTCAGCACAGCTTCCAAAATGGACCTGGTATGGAAATGTATTTGACCTGTTGAAGAAGCAATTTTTCTGGTCGGATGCCATGACTAATCAGACTTTTGATGGTGGAGTAAATCTATACTGTGGAATATTGGCAATATTTACAGCTTTTCTTTATCTCATATCAGACGACATTAAGCTTGCTGATAAGATAAAGAGATGTATATTGTTGGTTTTCTTGGTAATGAGTTTTAATAATGAGTTATTAAACTTTATATGGCACGGTTTCCACAATCAGTACGGAATACCTAATAGATTTGCATTTCTTTATATATTTGTTTTACTTTTAATGGCATATGATGCACTTAAAATGCTTAAAAAGCAGCATGTGCTAATGGTGGTGTCTGCGGGAATGTTTGCAGCGTCATTTATATTCCTGATTAAGCTTAAATCAACAGGAATAGAAACCTTTAGCCTTGTATCAACCCTTGTCTTAATAGGTGTTTATACTGTGGTTTGTTCAATATTCTCTTGCAAGAAATTTAAGGAGAGCACGTTTGCCTATGTTCTATCAGGAGTATGCCTTTTAGAGCTTGTGGCGTCAGGTGTGTATAACTTGGCGGATAATGGATATGCCGACATTGCAAAATATTACTCTTCAACTGATAAAGTAACTGTTGCCAATGAAATGGTGGAAGATATGGCAAAAGAAGCAGATACAGGATTCTATCGCTCTGAGCTAATGGATTCTACAGTGCTTAATGAAGTTACATGGCATAATATGCCAAGTGTTGGAACATTTTGCTCTACAGTGCTAGGAGAAACTGTAACTACCATGGGTAGATTGGGATTTTACACTGGAGCTAATGAGTTCCTTTATATGGGAGCTACACCATTTACAAACTCACTGTTTAATGTTAGATACCTTTTGGAAAGAGAAGGGGATTTGAACAACTTTGATTTTGATTATGTTACATCTTGTGATGGAGTTGGAATTTACGAAAATCCATATCCATTATCTCTTGGATTTGCAGTATCAAACAATGTTAAACAATATGATAGGGATAGTGGTGTTCCTATAAACAACCAGTCCAATTTAGCTGCACTTATGACGGGAGCAGAAAACTTCTTTGAGAATCAGTTCCCAAGTCTTTTGGCAAGTAGCGACAATATGGATGTGACTGTATCTGGAAATACAATTTCTTACGAGCCACATCAATCAGGTAAAGCTAGCTTCATGGTGACATTTTCAATAGATACACCTGGAGATTACTATGTGAATTGTAGAGGCAACAGCATTACTAATATAAGATTTTATATTGATGGAGAGGAACTTGATTGCGACAGATATATGTGGCAGATATTCCATCTAGGCGATTTAAAAGAAGGACAGCAAATCAATATAGAATATATATATAATAATATTTCTAACTCTGGCTCAGCCTCCCTATATATGGCTACTTACGATGAGGACAAGTACGCGTACACACATCAGCTATTAAGTCAGAATATGCTTAAGGTTGAAAAATACGAGGACGGATATATTTACGGAACTATAGATATGCCGGAGCGCAAGACTATGTTTACATCAATACCATACGATGAAGGATGGAAGATATTAGTAGACGGTGAGGAAACTGAGTATTATGCTATTGGAAAGGCCTTTATTGGTGTTGATATGACTCCTGGAGTTCATACTGTGGAAATGATTTATATACCTGTGGGATTAAAATTGGGAATAATCATATCTGTAGGAGCTTGGTTAATCTTGCTTTTAGGAACCATCCTTTATAGCAAAAGGGATAAGGTGGATGAAGAGGATGAAACTGCGGAAAATACTGATGGCAGTAATGAGTTAGATATGGATGAAGCTGTAGAAAATGAAGCTGATGAGGCGGGATTGGATATGGATGTATCTGTGGAAAATGAAGCTGATAAAGCGGGATTGGATATGGATGTATCTGTGGAAAATGAAGCTGATAAAGCAGAGAAAGATGCAGAAGATTCTCTAGAACATATTTCAACAGGAGAAAACTAAATATTATTTGATTAATGTATAGACCCAGAGATTAAAAATACTGTACAGTATGCCTAATTTCTGGGTCATATTTTTTTAAGTATCACATAAAATATACACAAAGATTTCGATAAAAATATAAAAAAACTATTAAAAAATAACAATAATCACATTGACCGAAAAACGATTATATAGTAAAATGTAATTTGAACTGTAGTGTTCTAACACTACCATTTTATACAAGAAATACTAGGAATAAGGGGTGTATAAGTCTATGGAAAAAATAAAGGAGTTAGGATGGCGAAAGGTAATGATTGCCGTGGCAGCAATTAACGTGGTAATCGGAATCATCATTGGAGCGGTGATGGGTGCTGTGCCAGCAGGTATCATTGTAGGTATATTGACAGGTGCATTATCAGCTGGAGCAATATTTGTGCTTAACGGTGGTGAGATTAGAGGCCATTCAAAGAGTGATAAGTATAAGAAGTTATTCATGAATCTTCCAATTGGATTTGCTCAGGCAAAGATTATTAATGATTCAATGGGTAATCCTAATGGATATTGTATTGAGGAAGCTAATGAGAGATTTGGAAGCTACTTTAACCTTGATACTTCAGACTTCGAGGGCAAGATTCTTGGAGAGAGTAAGATTGATGTACTTCAGTCTATTAATGCTTGGTTTATGGCATATAACAACTCAGGTACTAAGGAGGGAGACTTCCTTGATGTAGAGATTACCATGGAAGAGCTTGGTAAGACATTTAACACAGTTATGTATAAGTCAGAGGCTGATTACATAAACATGGTAGTTATTGATATCACTGATCTTAAGGAAACAGAGAGTAAACTATCTAAGGCAATCGAGGATGCTAATGCAGCTTACAAGACTCAGGCAGAGTTCCTTGCAAATATGTCACATGAGATTAGAACTCCTATCAACGGTATTCTTGGTATGCTTCAGCTTACCCTTATGGCTGATGACTTACAGGCAGATTATAGAGATAACCTTATAACTGCTAAGAACTGTGCAGATAACCTACTTAGACTTATTAACGATATTCTTGATATTAGTAAACTTGAGGCTGGTAAGTACAACCTCAAGGAAGAGATATTTGATGTTAAGACTTCAATTGAAGAAACAGTGGCAGCTCAGGTTCCTACAGCAACTAACAAGGGACTTCAGCTTGACTGTACATTTGGTAATAACATTCCTAAGCTTGTTAAGGGTGACGGACAGAGAATCCAGCAGATACTTAACTGTCTCCTTTCAAATGCATTGAAGTTTACTTCAGAGGGTAATGTAAGAGTTAAGGTTGCTGCTATTGATGGTGAGAAGGAAACAATCACTTTAAGAATTGCAGTAGCAGATTCTGGTATCGGTATATCTGAGAAGGATATGGATAAGCTCTTTGTGAGATTCTCACAGGTTGATTCATCAGATACTAGAAAATACGGCGGTTCAGGTCTTGGACTTGTAATTTCTAAGCAGATTGCAGAGCTCATGGGTGGTACAATAAGTGTACAGAGTAAGGAAGGAATTGGTTCAACATTTATAGCTGAGATTCCACTTAAGATAGTAAAGGCAGCAGAGGTTGAGGCACAGAAGGAAGCAGCTGAGAAGAAGGAAGAAGCAGCAGTATTCTCTATTAACGCTCACAGCAAGGCTAGAATCCTTGTGGCAGAGGATGAGCCAGTTAATCAGCAGGTTATTGGAAAGCTTCTTGGTATGGCAGGCTTCTCATATGACATTGCTGAGAATGGAGAGAAGGCAGTTGAGCTCTTCAAGCAAAAGGAGTACGACGCAGCGCTCTTCGATGTACAGATGCCAGTTATGGATGGTATCGCAGCTACTCAGGAGATTCGTGATATCGAGAACAAGGAGCACAGAAAGAGACTTCCTATCATTGCTGTTACAGCAAGAGCAATGTTTGGTGATAAGGAGAGAATCCTTGAGAACAAGCTTGATGATTACATCGCAAAGCCTTACAACTTGAATATAGTTGTTGAGACATTGAACAAGTATATAGAGAAGAAGGAAGACTAGAGCTTCTGGATAAGTAGATTATGTGGCCCTGGTACGTTACGTACCGGGGCTTTTTGTGAGTTACAATGAGTGGTATATATCCACGCAAAAGGGTTGGCGTTAGATTTATAAACTAGGAAAGATATTTTGCGTGGATGTATACCACGAATCTTGTCAGCAGCTGTCAGCAGAATTAACGGTAGCCTGGCGCAGGTCACAGGAGCCAGAAGCTAGTGCACAGACCCACAGAAAAATATATTGACATTGAATTTTTAACGTGTTATAACTGTATCAATACAAGTGATACAGTTATAACAGGGTTGTTCTTTTACTAGACAGGTGATCTATAAAAGTTGGAATAAGTTTCAGGATTCAGAAACAGTATAATTTCTTGGAGGTGATAATTTGATTAGATTAGACTTAAAGAGGGACACACCTATATACGAGCAGATTGTAGAACAGGTGAAGTTCCATGTAGTTAAGGGGAATGTAAAACCTGGCATGGCGATTCCATCAGTGAGAAAGCTTGCTTTGGAACTTAACATTACCCCAGGAACAGTGGCTAAGGCTTATCAGGAGCTGGAGCGACAAGGGATTGTAGAAACCATACGCGGCAAGGGAGTTTACATTGCTGGTGAATCTGATAGGAAGCCAGATTTGGCAAAGGTTGAAGCTGCTAAGAAAAGCTTAGAACCGGGGCTTTTAGAGCTTAAGGTTATGGGATTTAGTGAGGATGAGGTAACTGAGGTAATTAGAGAGTTATATGGAAAACTCTGTTAAGTTGCAAGATATACCATCTTGCATTAATGATCAAAATTGGACACATAGATATTGCAAGTATAAATGCGTACAGAGTATTGGTTAATTAAGATGTTCATAAGCTGTAAAGGAGGAGATGACATAATGATCAAAGTAGATAATATAAGTAAAAGCTACTATGACAAGGTAGCCATAGATGGTATCAGTCTTACAGTTTTGCCAGGACAGATTCAAGGGCTTGTTGGGGATAATGGAGCAGGTAAGACAACCCTTATAAAATGTATGGCTGGTATATATAAACCGGAGAAGGGGAGAATTATTATCTCAGGAGTTGGTAGAGGCACATTCAAAGAGAAAAGCATAAATGCGGACAAAGGAAGTAATGTGGCAACATTGACAAGGGTGGATGAAAAGGTAACTAGTGCAAGAGCCGGTAAACATGCTGTAGAACAGGAGGGCATTTACAACAACCCAAGTCTCAAAGAAAAAATAGGCTATGTGTCTGACAACAATGAATACATAGGTAGATACACCATTAAGAAAATGTTAAAGGTGTACGAAACATATTTTCCAAACTTTGATAAGGATAAATTCGAAAAGCTTAATCAAGAGTTCAATTTAGAGCTTGGTGCGAAAATTGATTCTTTGTCTAAGGGTCAGAAGATGCGACTTGGATTTATGCTAGAGGTTGCAAAGAAGCCAGAGTATTTGCTGTTAGACGAACCCACATCAGGGCTTGATCCGGTGGCTAAAAAAATATTTCTTGAGAAGTTGGTTGAAGAGGTTGAAAAGGAGAATATTGGAGTGCTAATCAGCTCCCATAACCTAAGTGATTTAGAGAAGCTTTGTGACACCATAACTATACTTGAAAGTGGTAAGGTTAGAAGTGAATCTGGTTTGGACGAGCTTAAGGAAAGTTTGACAAAACTTCAGGTGGTATTTCCAGAAGGCATAGATGAGAAGCTTTTATCAAGGGAGACGGTAATTCAGATTACGAATGTGGGAAATGTGTACACACTTATTATAGAAGACTACGACAGCAAAAAGGAGAAATGGCTTAAGGATCTTGGGGCAGGATATATGGAGGAGCTTGATATGAGCTTGGAGGAGCTTTACATAGCTCTTGAGACAAGAAAGGGGGAGAGCTAGATGAAGAAGTGGCTTAAACTAAATTACAAGTATTATGTGGTGGCTTTCGTTACATTTGTGGCAATAATGATTAGAAATATATTTGAGTACAATCAGTTTTATCTACAGAATTTTATCAAGTCGGATATACTTCATCTTCAGCAGAATTATCCAGAAACCGTAGATAGTCTTACGCCATTAATACTTAAAGAGGCAGTGGAAAATATATCTGGAGCAAATGGTCAGTTCCTAGTGGAATATCCGAAAATGTTTATAGTTGGATTCATAATCCTACATGGTATTATGCTGTGGGGGCAGCGTAATAAGTCGGAGAGAGAGTTCCTAGAAACATTGCCTGTGAAGAGAGAAAAAGTAGTGCTTTATCGATTCCTAATGGATGTGGCTACGGTGATTCCTGCAGTGGTTATAGCATGTGTGGTAACCTATGTGAGATTTTACACTTATCTAGATAAGTATGACATAACTCTTCCTTGGATGGGTCAGACAATGTTTGGTTATGGATTTACTCTTAGCTGTTATGTGATTTTTGCACTGGGAATAATGTATTTCTTAGAAGCAACAGTGGTTAGGGGAGACCTTAAGATTATTACCGCCACAGGCTGTATGGCGATGTTTTACTGCAGTATGAACTGGCTTTACGAGGCAGTGATGTTTGGGCAGGATAATATTTTCAACAAATTCGTAGGCTTCATAAAGATGTATGGTGTAGGTGGAAAATACTATGAGACCTATCAGGGAGAGTGGGGACCAGAAGGTTATTGGATGGATACCAACCTTTTGTATGATGCATATTATCAGGGTGAAAAATATGAACTTAGCACATATGCTGTATTAGGTAGAATTTGCTGGACTGACGGTGTAGTAGGCATGAGTAGGCCGGCCCTTTACATAGGCTATGCATTGGGGTATATAGTAATCGGCTTGATACTATTTGTATTGGCAAGCTATTTGACTAAGAAACAGGATTTGGCCAAGAGAAGCTTTTACTTTGAATTTGCACCAGTGATGGTGGGGCTGTTGTTGTTTGTGACAGTGTTTATGTTCTTCTTTGTGCAGATACCTGAATACTGGTATTCATGTGTGTTGATGGGATTGATTGCATTTGTGGGATTTTTGTATCTTACAAGAGGTAAGGGTAGAGTGAAAATGTAACTATACCAGTAATTTTACTACATTTTTGTATCATAATTTGTAGCATATTTTCGAAGGAAGTTATTGACGAGTAACCAGTCTGTCTTGTATAATAATAAACTGAAGTAGCTTCGTTTTTCGAAAGTCTGTATTTCATCTATTACAACTAATAGAATCGAGAAGCTATTTACAATAAGAAAGAAAGAGGTACAAACTAGATGTCAAACATCAATTTAGAGCAGTATGGTATTACTGGAAGCGTTGAAATTATTCACAATCCTTCATTTGAGGAGTTATTCGTTGAAGAGACAAAGGCCGGCTTAGAAGGCTATGAGGTAGGTCAGGAGACAGAGCTTGGCGCTGTTAACGTTATGACTGGTATTTATACAGGACGTTCTCCTAAGGATAAGTATATCGTTATGGATGAGAACTCAAAGGACACTGTATGGTGGACAACTGATGAGTACAAGAACGATAACCATCCTATGAGCGAAGAGGTTTGGGCTACACTTAAGGATTTAGCAGTTAAGGAGCTTTCAAACAAGAGATTATTTGTAGTAGATACATTCTGTGGTGCTAACGCAGACACAAGAATGGCAGTTAGATTTATCGTTGAGGTTGCTTGGCAGGCACACTTCGTTAAGAACATGTTCATCATCCCAACAGATGAGGAGCTTGCTAACTTCGAGCCAGATTTCGTAGTTTACAATGCATCAAAGGCTAAGGTTGACAACTACAAGGAGTTAGGTCTTAACTCAGAGACAGCTGTAGCATTCAACATCACTAGCAAGGAGCAGGTAATCCTTAACACTTGGTATGGTGGAGAGATGAAGAAGGGTATGTTCTCTATGATGAACTACTACCTCCCACTTAAGGGTATCGCTTCAATGCACTGTTCAGCAAACACTGATATGAACGGTGAGAACACAGCTATCTTCTTCGGTCTTTCAGGAACTGGTAAGACTACATTATCAACTGATCCTAAGCGTCTTCTTATCGGTGATGACGAGCACGGCTGGGATGACAATGGCGTATTCAACTTCGAGGGTGGATGCTACGCAAAGGTTATCGACCTTGATAAGGAGTCAGAGCCAGACATTTACAATGCAATTAAGAGAAACGCTCTTCTTGAGAACGTTACAGTTGATGCAAATGGTAAGATTGATTTCACTGATGGTAGTGTAACTGAGAACACAAGAGTTTCTTACCCAATCAACCACATTAACAATATTGTACGTCCAGTTTCAGCAGCACCTGCAGCAAAGAACGTTATCTTCCTTTCAGCAGATGCATTTGGAGTACTTCCTCCAGTTTCTGTTCTTACTCCAGAGCAGACTAAGTACTACTTCTTATCAGGATTCACT
>SVEI01000072.1 GCA_015057445.1 Lachnospiraceae bacterium
TGAACCAACAGCCTCGAACATAGATGAAAGAGAAGTCTTGTGACCCTTAACATGACCTGCAAGCATTGGACCACCTGATACAAATACAGTTGGAACATTTACTCTTGCTGCTGCCATAAGAAGTCCTGGAACGTTCTTATCACAGTTAGGAATCATAACAAGTGCATCAAACTGATGAGCTAATGCCATAGCCTCAGTTGAATCTGCAATCAAATCTCTTGTTACAAGAGAATACTTCATACCGATATGTCCCATAGCAATACCATCACATACTGCAATAGCAGGGAACATAATAGGTGTACCGCCTGCTGCGGCAACTCCAAGCTTTACAGCCTGAGCTATCTTATCAAGGTTCATGTGACCTGGAACAATCTCATTGTATGAGCAAACGATACCAACCAATGGCTTAGAAAGCTCTTCCTCTGTCATTCCAAGTGCGTTAAACAAGCTTCTGTGTGGAGCCTGCTGCATACCTGTTTTTACGTTATCACTCTTCATTTTATCGTCTCCTTTATTTATTAAATGTCATATCATCAACAAAATTCTTATAATGCTCTAATAATTCCAAATCAGACCCTGAAATTGAAGCTTTATAGAATCCATTTTCTGTTTTGAAATAATATAAATATCCAACAAAAACTGTATTCCCACTTTTCATTTCAATAACTTGATTTTTCCATTCTATAACATCAGCATTTTGGATAACTTCTGTATCCTCTGCAACAATATATGGCAAAATGTTCTCATCTCCAAGATAATCACGAAATCCTTCTACATCAGAAAAAAACATATTATTTGGAAATCTCTGTATGGTAATATATGTATCACCATAATTAACCTCCAAGCCATCTTCATTATTTACACCACTGGTTGGATCTGTTGTGGTTTCTATAAATTCCACGTAACTATCAACATTAAGTGAATATGTTCCACCACTATTTGAATATGAAACCATTTCAGAATTGGCTTCTTCCTCGGAAGTAGCTTCAGTAGTCGCTTCGGTTGTTACCTCAGTGGATTGTTCAGTAGTCGCTTCGGTTGTTACCTCAGTGATTTCTATTGTAGTAATTGTATCCACTTGATCAGATTTATTATCAGAACAACCTGACAAAGCAAGAGCGCACATAGCACCAACCATAAACAATTTAAATTTCTTCATTTTCTCTTAAACCCTTTCTGCAATGAGGTCTCCCATCTCAGAACAGCTAACTAACTGTGTACCCTCTGATACGATATCACAGGTTCTGTAATTCTCAACAAGTACCTGCTGAACTGCTGCCTCTATAGCATCAGCTTCCTTATCCATATCAAATGTGTATCTAAGCATCATAGCTGCAGAAAGAATAGTTGCAATAGGGTTAGCCTTGTTCTGTCCAGCTATATCCGGTGCTGAACCACCACTTGGCTCATACATACCGAACTTAGTCTCATTAAGTGATGCTGATGCAAGCATTCCGATGGAGCCTGTAATCATTGAAGCCTCATCTGAAAGGATATCTCCAAACATATTCTCTGTAAGGACTACATCAAACTGTGCTGGATCCTTTACAAGCTGCATAGCACAGTTATCAACTAACATATGCTCGTAAGTAACCTCTGGATAATCCTTAGCTACCTCTTCTACTACCTTTCTCCAAAGTCTTGAAGAATCAAGTACATTTGCCTTATCTACGCTAGTAACCTTCTTGCGACGCTTCATAGCAATGTCAAAGCCCTTAATAGCGATTCTTCTAATCTCGTTTTCATTATATGTAAGGGTATCAATGGCAGTCATTACACCATCTATTTCCTTAGTCTCTCTATCACCGAAGTAAAGACCACCTGTAAGCTCTCTCATAATCATCATATCAAAGCCCTTATCAGCAATCTCCTCCTTAAGAGGACATGCACCCTTTAACTCCTTGTATAAAAGAGCTGGTCTAAGGTTTGCGAAAAGTCCAAGCTCCTTACGAATCTTAAGGAGTCCTGCCTCTGGTCTTAAGTTTGGTGGAAGCTTATACCATGGTGAAGTTGAAGTATTACCACCTATAGAACCAAGAAGTACAGCATCTGCTGCCTTTGCCCTTGCTACCGCCTCGTCAGTAAGAGGCACTCCGTGAGCATCTATTGAACATCCTCCCATAAGAAGCTGCTCATAGTTAAATGTATGTCCATACTTAGCTGCAACTGCATCAAGTACCTTCATAGCCTCAGAAACTACCTCGGGACCGATACCGTCACCTTTAATAACTGCTATGTTACAAATCATTTTTATTTCCTCCAAAACTACTTATTATTAATATAATTAATAAGTCCCTCGTTCTTAATAATCTCCTGCATAAATGGTGGGAATGCCTGACCCTTAAACTCAGTTCCCTTAGTCTTGTTGTAAATCATTCCGCTGTCGAAGTCGATTTCAACCTGATCTCCTGCGTCGATACCCTTTGCTGCCTCAGGACACTCGATAATAGGAAGTCCTATATTGATTGCATTTCTATAGAAGATTCTTGCAAATGTCTCTGCTATAACACAAGAAATACCTGAAGCCTTTATAGCTATAGGTGCATGCTCTCTAGATGAGCCACATCCAAAGTTCTTATTAGCCACCATAATATCTCCTGGCTTTACTCTATTTACGAAATCCTTATCGATATCCTCCATACAGCTTTTAGCAAGCTCTGCTGGGTCTGATGAATTAAGATATCTAGCTGGAATAATTACATCTGTATCTACATTGTCACCATATTTATGTACTGTTCCGAATGCTTTCATTATATATACCTCCTAGTTCATGATCTCACATGGACAGCTAATCTTACCAGTAATAGCTGATGCAGCTGCAACAGCCGGGCTTGCAAGATAAACCTCTGAATCAACATGACCCATACGACCAACAAAGTTACGGTTTGTAGTTGATACACACTTCTCTCCTGCTGCCATAACACCCATATGTCCACCAAGACATGGTCCACAGGTTGGAGTTGAAACGATTGCTCCTGCATTGATAAATATCTCTGCAAGACCTTCCTTAATCATCTGAAGGTATATCTTCTGTGTACCTGGGATAATGATAACTCTAAGTCCCTTAGCAACCTTCTTATCCTTCATAATCTCAGCTGCAATTCTCATATCCGAGATACGTCCATTAGTACATGAACCAATTACAACCTGGTCAATCTTTATATCGCCTACCTCATCGATAGTCTTTGTATTCTCTGGAAGATGTGGAAATGCTACTGTTGGCTTTAATGTTGATAAGTCAATAGTGTACTCCTCATCGTACTCTGCGTCAGCATCAGCCTCGTACTTAGTCCAAGTCTTAGTAGATGCCTCCTTCATATACTCCTCAGTAAGCTCATCAACTGGGAAGATACCATTCTTAGCACCAGCCTCAATAGCCATATTTGCTATAGTGAATCTATCATCCATAGTAAGGTTCTTAATTCCCTCACCTACAAACTCCATAGACTTATATAAAGCTCCGTCTACACCAATCATACCGATGATGTGAAGGATAACATCCTTACCACTAATCCAAGGCGCCTTCTCACCAACTATATTGAACTTAATAGCTGATGGAACCTTGAACCATGCCTTACCGGTTGCCATACCCGCTGCCATGTCAGTACTTCCAACACCAGTTGAAAATGCACCTAAGGCACCATATGTACATGTATGTGAATCTGCACCGATACAAGTCTCACCTGCTACGATAAGTCCCTTTTCAGGAAGAAGAGCATGCTCGATACCCATCTCTCCTACATCAAAGTAATTCTTAATCTGATTAGCGCATGAGAACTCTCTTACGCACTTACAATGCTCAGCACTCTTAATATCCTTATTAGGTGTGAAATGGTCCATAACAAGTGCTATCTTCTCTTTATCGAAGACATCCTTCTTATTAAACTTCTCCATCTCATGAATCGCTACCGGTGTAGTAACGTCATTACCTAATACTAAATCTAAGTCTGCCTCGATTAACTGACCAGCTACAACTGAGTCTAAACCAGCATGCTTAGCAAGTATTTTCTGTGTCATTGTCATACCCATATCGGTTACCTCCATTTATTTTAAAAAATTTAGTTACTTATACATATGTATCCTATTATTCAGTGCATTGTAACATATATAAAAATATAATTAAAATATATAATAAGAATATCTGTTATAACTTGAAGTTATAGCAAATTAATGATATATTACATATAGTTAATATTTCGTTTTACAGCTTAAGGAGATAAAAAATGTACGAAAATTTGAATAATTACAGAATATTTTACACTGTTGCATCTCTTGGCAACATTAGCAAGGCAGCAGACAAATTATTTATCAGTCAGCCGGCTATTAGTAAATCCATATCTAATCTAGAAAAAGGCTTAGGGGTTACTCTCTTCTCCCGTACCTCTAAAGGCGTTTCATTAACTGAGGAGGGGGAAATACTCTATCAGCACATAGGTAACGCCTTTGATAGCATTAACCAAGCTGAGGATGAGATTAAAAAGATTCACGACTTAGGAATAGGACAACTTAAGATAGGTGTCAGTACTTCTCTGTGTAAACATATACTTCTTGATTACCTCAAGGATTTTATCGATGAAAACCCACACATTAAGGTCACTATTCGCTGTCACTCTACTAAGAATACATTAAATCTTTTAGCCGAGGGCAAAATTGACCTGGGGCTTATATGCGAGACAGATATACCTAAGGGCTTTACCTATAAGGAGCTTACTACTATTCACGATATATTTGTAACCTCAGACAGCTATCTGGATAACCTGCACTTAAGAGAAACTGACCAGGTTCCTCAGGAGAACGAATATCAATGGATGTTTGCTGGAAATATTACCTCATTTATCAGTGAGGACAACGCTTCTGCAATAGATGAATCAGAAGCTAATGCAACAGATGGTTCAAACAGCCCTGTAAGAGATGGTTCCGGTTCCGGAACCACTACAAAAAACAAGCTGTCTATCAAGGATATATTAGAAAAATCTAACCTTATGCTCCTTGAGAAAAACAATGTAACCAGAACCCACATTGACTCATACCTTGCATCAGAAGGTATCTATCCTAACCAAGTCCTAGAGGTTAATAATATGGACCTTCTCATAGACTTCGCTTCTATTGGTATGGGTGTAGCCAGCGTTGTCCGGGAGTTTGCTTTAGATTATCTCGAAGCTGGTAAGATTGTGGAATTACCTTTAGAAAAAGAGATAGAAAAAAGAACAGTAGGATTTATATATTCTAGTAATAAGAATAAGTCTACTGTTTTGAATAAATTTCTTGATTTTTGCAACAATTAATAAAACAGATAATATATTATCCATTATAGCCTAATTTTGCTACTTCTAGATAATATATTATCTGTTTTTATTTCTCATCCTAACAGCACATACCACCCCAAGGAGTACATGCATTACACAGCAAATAGTTACAGCATAGGTCTGTACAACAGCTGGAGCATCCGTATGTCCTGACATTAGGCATACCATAGCTTCTGGTACGCATATTGTACCAGTCTCCACCACCCTGCATACGTTCCTTAAGACGTCTGTACTCAGAGTTATTCGGCTCCATAGATATAGCTGTGTCTATATGGTCCATAGCTGTGGCGTGGTTGCCTGCGCCGTGATTAGCCGCCGCACTTAAGTAATACCACTTAGCACTTCTCTCATCTATATCACTAAGAGTTCTAAGAGCCTCAGCATACATTCTGTTCATAATGAAATTCTGAGCCGCATTAAGTCTGCTTTCAGTCTGAGTAGTACCTCCACCCTGATTCCTTGCTCCGCCAAATGGATCACCGCCTCCAGCCGCAAAGCCCATAAAGGCTCTAAAAAAGTCCTCATAGCTGTTAAAGCTTGTCTGACTAAAGCCTGAGCCATTAAATCCAGATGAACCATAGCCGCCTGATGTTCCTCCTGAACCGTAGCTTGAACCCGGACCATAGCCACCGGTTTTCTTGTTCATAATGGCATCATAAGCTGCCTGAACCTCTATAAACTTCTGCTCCATGGCATCCTTGTTAGGATTGTTAATATTAGCATCCGGATGGTACTTTCTACTTAATTTTCTATATGCTTTTTTTACCTCATCCTCAGAGGCACCGTTTTGTAATCCTAATACAGCATAAGGATCTCTCATAATCTTTTTCTCCCGAATATTTTACCTGATATTTTATGTTATCATATGCTATGCACATAACTTGGAGCTAATCTCACTTTCATTCAAGTCAGCCTCTAATTATTACTAGCTTATCTATCTTTGCATATACTAATGAACTTCATCCATATACCTGAATATATGATATTCCTAAGTATTGCAGTCTCATGTATTATAGGAAGCCTCTCATAGGACTTTGCCATATCACTGGCACACATCATAAGAAGCTTCTCCACATAAGCATCAAATTCTCCCATGGTAAGCTCTTCCTGTAAGCACGCCTTGTATCTATCCATAAAAGGATTAAAGCTACCCTTCTTCATATCCTTTTCCACATCATCGAAAGCATCCATAATATATATGAATTTGCCAAGATTAAAGCCCAAGGTCCTTAGCTCACCCTTCCACATATCACCATATCTGTTCTTATCCCTTGTATCTAAATCCTTTGAAGATACATCAAGTATCTCTGCCATTATATCACCAAATGCATTGGATAGCTTGTCGATATTTGCATTACAGGCTTTTTCCAGCTCATATATAGAGTTTAATGCTGACTTAATGTTCTCTGCTTTCCCTGGATATCTTGACTCCACTACTTTAGCCTGTCTTTTAAGGGTAGCTCCATACCCAAGCTTAACCAAGTTCTTCTCATCGTTCCAATCATCCTGGCACTTATAATAGGTAAGAAGCACATTCATATCTGCCACATAATCTATAAACTGATTAGACAGATATTTCTTCTTGCCCACCGGATGTAACACACATCCACTTTGCATTCTATAGGTTACGGGCTCATATAAAGCAGACAGGAGCACTGCCGCAAATGTTGCATCGTAGCTTAAGCTTATCTGTCCCAACAACCCATGATGATTACCTAAGCTATGACACAAACCACAGTAATACTCCCTATATCTCTCAAAATCTTTAATTTTAAGCTCCGGCTTGTTTAATCCTATATAACCAAACATTGCTAGCTCCTTCTAACAAACTTCATACTACATTTTGGACAGGTTACTTCTATCTTGCCGCGTCCTCTAGGGACTTTAACTTTCTGCCCACAATCAGGACACTTATAAATATGATGAGTCTTTCTAAGCTTAGCTCTGTCCTTACTTTTTAATATTCTCATCCTTATTCTATATGTTTTATTCAGATACCATTCATTTTCTCTACTACGTTTTACTATATTTCTAGAAAACATTCTGTAATAAGTATATATAAGTAGAATTATTCCCAGAAAATAAAATATATCCTTCCTTACAAAAAGATTCAACATCATCAAAGCAAAAGCAATCCATAACAATGTATTAGATAATTTATCTACTCCATATCTTCCCCTCATAAAGTTCATAAATTTCTGTCTCACACCTTTGCCTCCTGAAGAATATATATATTATATATTTTGCATCTCTTTCATAATATTTGAGCACATTTTATCAAACACTTGCTTCATTACTTTGAACTCATCCTCCGTAACTCCTGCAAATACACTTTTTTCCATCTCTTCCTTTTCAGTAAGTAATTCTTTAAGCAATGGATTTACCTTATCAGTAAGCTTAAGATGTTGAATTCGCATATCCTTCTCATCTTGCTTTACAGTAACATATTCCATCTCACATAATCTTTTAACAGATTGGGATATATGTCCCTTAGTAAACATATTTGTATTGGCAATATCTCTAGCAGTATCTTCTTCTCCACAATTAGCTAGATATACTATTATTTCCATATCAATTTTTCTCAAATCATAATTTTCATGAATTTTACATAGTTTTTTCTCATATAACTTTTTATATTTACTTAAATTTGTAAATATAATAGACTCCATCTCACACATACCAAGTCCTCCTTAGTTTAAAATAAAACTTTTGCAACAAAGGGTATCTTATCATTTATATTTTTTTAGTCAATAGTATTCATTATATTTTCACAATTTTTAACCACTTCTTCACAAAAAAGTCATATATGATATTAACCTATCTACCTGATTAGGCATATCATATATGACTCCATTTTGTATTTATATATCAAGCAATCCTAATGTATACTTCCATCTTAGTATCCTTCTAATAGAATTCTCTAATTGCTCTTCTGATATTTCTCCCGATTTAACTGCCCTTAAAACTGCTGCATACTGAACCTGGTAATCTGTAGATAAAACCATATCATTTCCTGCAAGCAATGCCTGTACTGCAGCATCACCTTCTGAGAACACTTCTGAAACACCCTTCATCATAAGGTCATCAGTAATTATAACTCCTTCATATCCCATATCCTCTCTAAGCATTCTGTGTACTTCTGGTGATAATGATGCAGGATACGCAGGATCCATAGATTCTACCACTAGGTGACTTACCAACACACACCAAGCACCAGCTTCTATACCAGCTTTAAAAGGAATAAAATCAGTAGCTTCGAATTCTTCTATAGGTCTAGAGTCCTTGACGATTCCACTATGGGTATCTCCGTTATTACCATACCCTGGAAAATGTTTAAGCACCGAACCCATACCTACAGAACTCATTGTCTCAACACTAAGACCAACATAATTTACAGTTAAATTTAAATCTCCGCCCATAGATCTATTAAAAATAAAATCTCCAGTATCATCCGGTATGTCACATACGGGAGCAAAATTAACATTAATTCCATAAGACAATAACAATTCAGATTTATTTATAGTATCCTGACGTATTACATCAAATCCACCTTCATAATACAAATCCATTGGAGACTTGTACTTCTCAGGTACTAAGTGTGAGTATTCACTAATCCTAACAACCGTTCCACCTTCTTCATCTATGCCTACCAATAGGGGAACTTTACTGTTGTCCTGTAAATCCGCAATATTAGCCTTGACATCTTCCTCTGTTTTACCCGAAAAATCCCCTTTGAACAGTATTACCCCACCTACAGGATACTTATCAAGTATGCCTCCATCAAATCTGCCATCATTTTTTATAAAGAACACCTGACCGACCTTTTCCTCTAAAGTCATACCATCTATAATTTCTTCTATTTTTTTCTCAACATCCTTAGACATAATATATTTGTTATTAGGATCGTATTGTGCATAAAACTCATCAAAACTCTCTTCAGTGGAATCAGTTTCACTAGCA
>SVEI01000010.1 GCA_015057445.1 Lachnospiraceae bacterium
GAAATAAAATTAATTGCTCCGGATGTACCTGTGGAGAATACAGTAGCAGTACAGCAACTCTCAGCTTAAGCTCTGATGAGCCTATATATTATACAGGTGAAGAAATAAAACCTGCTGTAACCGTAAGTTATCCTGATGACTGGGTCGGAGATGAGATAGAGCCAAGCGAAAATAATTGTACCTATTCATTTAATATCAATGCAGGAACAGCAACCTGTACATTTAGATATGCAGAAGGTGTTGAGGCAAGTCTTGATTTTACCATTGAAAAGGTAGACTCTGTAATTTCAGCAGCTCCGACATCTATTGCAGAACTTGTATATGACGGAACTGCACATAACCTTATAAATGAAGGTACAGCAACAGGCGGTGAAATGCAGTATAGCCTTGATGGAACAAACTATTCATCTGAAATTCCAACAGGAACAGACGCAAAGACCTACACAGTATGGTATAAGGTAGTCGGTGACAAAAACCATAACGATACGGAACCTAAAAAGGTTGAGGTAACGATTGCTCCAAAAACTGTTGAAATCAGTTCTGTTACTGCAATTAATAGAGCGTTTGACGGAACAAATACAGTTGAGATTTCAGAGGTAATTATTGAGGGTATATTAGATGAAGATGAAGATAAGGTATCAGTAAGTGCTACTGCAGCAATTGATAGTATAAATGCTGGTGAATACATTATTGTTGACTTGTCAAACATCACATTGACAGGAAGTGCGAATTATTCCATTGCAGCAAGTGTCGAAAATGTTCCATTAACAACCGCTGTTACTATCAGCAAAGCAGATGCCCCTACCTTGCCAAGTGGAAGCAAAGCATATGTGTACAGCATAGGCTATGAAGGTGAGAGTGTAAGTATTACCGGACTTCCGACTAATTGTGGCGAAGTGGGATATTCTTTACTTAGTGTATCAAGCGATATGTTTGAGAATTTGTCAGTAGATTCAAGAAGCGGAAAGATTACCTATGATGTAAAAGCATTGGATAACTATACGGAAGATTTACAAGGAACTATTTCTGTTAACGTTATGATGGAAAATTATAAAACAGCAATCTATACGCTTACTATTACAAGAACAGAAAAGATTCCGCAGAATATCAGTGCAGAGGATATTACTCTTACCTATGGTGATGCAGATGCCACAATTTCCGTAACAGGAGCAAAAACCGGACTTACTTACGAGGTAATAAGTGATTCAAATGATAACGGCGATGTGGTAACGGTAGATGCAAATGGTAAGGTAAGTATAGAAAATGCAGGAACAGCGATAATCAAAATTACGGCAGTAGCGTCTGATACTTATGCAGAATCAGAGTGTGAAATAAGAGTGACTGTAAATAAACGTCCTGTAAATATTAAGGCAGAAAACTATACTGTGAAAAAGGGAGATAAACTACCTGTTTTTGAATATAATGTAACAGGTCTGGTTAATGATGATACACTTTCGATTATGGTAAGTATAGCTTGTACAGCATTGGATACCAATACAGTAGGAAAGTACGATATTACTGTTTCTGGTGTTTCAAGTGAAGGAAACTACACATATGTTTATACAAATGGTGTGTTAGAGGTGCTTGCAGAAGATGAGGCTCCATTTATCATGGGCGATGATGGTAAAATGGGTTGGGATGCTATCAGTGATGAAATAGCAGACGCAGAGACTGGCGATGAGGTAGTAGTGGATATGAACGGTGCAACTGTTGTACCGGGAGATATTATCGAAGAAGCAAGAGATAAGGGCATTACAATTACCTTTGAGGTTGATGAGGATGTAAGCTGGACTATCGATGGCGGAACAGTAACTGACGGTGACATAGGAGATATCAATTTTGGCACAACAATTGAGTCAGAGGATAATCCTCTTAATAATATTCCGGTAGATGTTATTAACGGAGTAACCGGAGAAAAAGAAACTATTGAAGTGAACCTTACATATTCCGGAAACTTTGGTTTTGCTGCTGTGCTTAAAGCGAACCTTGGAAACGATAATGCTGGTTATTATGCAAATTTGTATTATTATAATCCTACAACAGGCAAGCTTGAATACTTGTGTGCAGATGTGATAGCTTCAAATGGTGAGGCAGAACTGAGTTTTACCCATGCATCAGATTATTTGATTGTCATTGATGATGAAGACCTTGGTAAAGCACCAGATGATGATGCTGATGATAATGATGATGATGATGATGATGACAATACTACAGAGGATAAATACGACGGAAAAGATGAAGTTCCGGATACCGGAGATGATGGAACATTCTATTTGTGGGTGCTTATGCTTTGTGCGTTGATTGGTATGGCTGGAGTGACCTACTACGAGAAATTACTTGGGAAAAATCAAGTATTCTGATGTTAAGAGCTTTTATAACTCCTTAATTAAGGAAAAAGGTTTTAAACCTAATTCAATGGAGATAATCAACACAATTTTACACCCTGTTTTTACCCTTGCTGTGCGTGATGGCTATATAAGAAATAACCCTACTGATGGAGCTATGGCAGGAATTAAAAAGAGCCATAATTGGGAGAAACCTAAAAGACATGCTTTAACCATAGAAGAACAAACAGCATTTATAGATTATGTTGATAAATCGCCTATATATAATCATTGGTTGCCTATATTTACTGTTTTGCTAGGTACAGGCTGCAGAGTAGGAGAAATTATAGGTTTGACATGGAATGATATTGATTTTGAAAATGGTATAATATCCATTAACCATAATTTGATTTATAGGCAGCAGGACAATGGAGCTTGTGAATTTCATATTACTACACCTAAAACAAGTGTAGGAACTAGAATTATACCTATGTTATCAGAGGTTAGAAAAGCCTTGTTACAGGAAAGAAAAAAGCAAATGTGGTTATTTTCTTTTATACAAAATTATACTAATTTTTATACTAAATGAAAAACACTAGATAAAATGTGATGAAACAAAAACAAGTAGATAATGCCCTATAATGCTTGAAAACAAAGCACAGTTGATATAAGATAAACATTGATGATATACCACCTAATCTAATCCCGACGATGAAGTCATTAGACAAATAAAGCTAGTAAAATCAAAGGTATCAGAGATTTTTAATAATTTTGCATTATTTAAGGACAATTTTCTAAAAGAAATCTTAGAAGGTTGTCCTTTTTTGTTATGGGATAAGGATACACATAGGAAATTCTATTATGTGGAAAAATATGTGAAGGAGATTTATGATATAAACTCATGACGGAAAAATGCAACCAGTCACAAAAATCTTCCCTGAAATTAGAGAGAAGTGTTGAGGAATATAAAATAATATGATATTATAGGACAGAAAAATGCAACCAGTCACAAAAATCTTCCCTAAAGGAGTGCGTAGATATGGAGATTAAACGAGAGTATTATTTAGACAAACTGATAAAAAGACAAAATAACGGATTGATAAAGGTTATAACAGGTATTAGAAGATGTGGCAAATCTTATCTGTTAAATACGTTGTTTTATAATTATTTGCTAGAAAGTGGCATTGATAAAGAACATATCATTCGTTTTGCGTTTGATTCCGCAGAGGATCTTCACTGTATTGGTGAAAGTCTTATTAGCGTTGAGAAAGAAAAACGAGGCGTGAATCCAGAATTATTTATGGAGTATATTCGCTCTCAAACATCTGATGAAGGGAAATACTATTTGCTTTTAGATGAGGTACAGTTGCTCGATTGTTTTGAATCTGTTCTGAATGGGTACCTACGTAAGGATAATATGGATGTATATGTTACTGGAAGTAATGCAAAGTTTTTGTCCAAGGATATTATAACTGAGTTTGCTGGACGTGGCGACGAAATTCATATGTATCCATTAAGCTTCGCAGAGTTTATGTCTGTATATAAGGGAGATAAGTACCAAGGGTTGTCAGAGTACATGCTTTATGGTGGAATACCGCTTGTGGTTCTACGAGAAGATGCAAATGAAAAAGCTACCGCTTTGCAGAAGCTGTTTGATGAAATCTATATTACAGATATATTTAAGAGAAATAGAGTAAAGAATCAAGGGGAGCTAGAAGATTTGCTAAATATACTTTCTTCAGCAATAGGTTCGCTTACTAATCCAGAGAAATTAAAAAATACATTCAAAACTGTCAAGAAATCAAGTATTACTGCAAAGACCATCAAGAAATATTTAGATTTCTTTGAGGATTCTTTTTTGATAGAGTCTGCACAGAGATATGATATTAAGGGTAAGGCTTATATCGAAACCCCCAAGAAATATTATTTTTCGGATTTGGGACTTCGCAATGCCAGGATAAATTTTCGACAGTTTGAGCAAACACATTCTATGGAGAATGTAATCTATAATGAACTTCGTATGCGTGGATATAGTGTAGATGTAGGTGTGGTGCCAATTGCGGAGAAGGACAAAGATGGAAAAGTGGTTCGAAAAGCGTTGGAAGTAGATTTTGTTTGTAATCTTGGATCTGCAAGATATTATATTCAATCTGCGTATTCTATTCCGGATGAAGAAAAGAGAAATCAAGAGATACGCCCGTTTAGAAAAATAGATGATTCTTTCAAGAAAATTATAGTGACAAAAGATATAGTTCCAACGCATTATGATGAGAATGGAATTATGACTGTGAATATTTATGAGTTTTTGCTTAATCCGAGAAGTATAGAAGGTTAACAAGAAGGATTAATATGAGAGGATAATAGGAGGGAAAAGATTATGCACTACAAAGTTTACGATATGACAGTTGAAGGAAGTGTGGGAGAGCCAACGCTCACCACATACATACTAGAGGCGTCCCCTGCCCTTAAAATATCAGAACGTCCAATGATTATAATTTGCCCTGGTGGTGGTTACGAACATGTATCAGATAGAGAAGGCGAGATACTTGCTATGCAGTTTTTGGCGGCGGGATTTCATGCGGCGGTATTAAGATATTCTGCGGCTCCAGCAGTATACCCTACTCAATTAAAGGAGCTTGCCAAGGCAGTCAATTTAGTTAGAAGTATGTGCGAAGAATGGCATATAATTAAGGATAAAATAATTATACAGGGTTCGTCTGCAGGTGGACATTTGGCAGCTTCTTATGGTTGCTTGTGGAAAAATGAAGAGTTGATAGGTGATTTATCAGACCATGAGATAGAAATATTAAGACCTAATGGGTTAATTCTAAGTTATCCTGTAATTACATCTGGTGAGTATGCCCATGAAGGATCTTTTAGAGCGTTACTGGGGGATAAGTATGAATTACTTAAGGATAGTTTGTCATTAGAGAATCTTGTAAATGTGGATACACCTAAAGCATTTTTGTGGCATACTTTTGCTGATGATGCAGTACCTGTGGAGAACACGATGTTGTTTATGCAGGCGCTGAAGAAAAAAGATATACCATTTGAATGTCATATCTATCCGAAGGGGATACATGGGTTATCCCTTGGAAATGAACTTACTCTTGGAGTTACAGGAAGTGAGCTTCAGCCTGAGGTTTGTACATGGATTGAACTGGCGAAAACATTTATAAATAACATGTAAAACTGAAACACAATGTGCGAAGAAACCGCAATAATAGAATTTATTTGACAAAAAATACAAAAGAGTAATATTATAAAAGTTGGAGAAATAATTGGGTATGGGGAATATTTTAATTATTTCGGAGGAAAAGCTGTGGAATATGCATTGTACAGTAAAAATTTAAGAAAGTTCTATGAGTATTTTGAGGAAGATGTAACAACAGCTAAGGAATGCGCCGAAAGATTAGGGGTAGCAATTCCTTCTATTGCTGATGAACTTCATTTGGGAAGATTTGACATATGCCTTAATGCACCTGTTAGTTTGCAGGAATCAAAGGGCGTATTTGTTGATAATGCAATTTATACTAACCCAAATGGACACGAACCACAATCTTTACAAAGTCATTTTGAAACTGGAGATCATGGAAAGGTGATAATTCGTGCTTATCCGGTAAAAGGGCACACTTGGAATGAGGAAGAGATGGAAGCTGTAAAAATTTTTTCCTTAAATGTATTCTTTATGTGTGGTCGTGCTAGACTTATTGAAATGATGGAATCTAGTATTGTTACAGATAATAGCACAGGAGTTTGTAATCAGTCGGGATTCATAAGATACGCTTGTGAGCTTATGGCAAAGACTGGCTTGCAGGATTATCATAGCTTAAGATTTAATATTAAGAATTTTAGGATTGTGGCTAAGCGAATAAAAAATGGTCGCGTTCCTGAAGTATTTAGAGCGTATGGAAAAGTAATTGACCGCTTTTTGGGGAACAAAGGAAAGATTGCCACTTTGGGTGGAGATAACTTTGTTGCTTTAGTCAAGGATGAAATTGTAGATGAATTTTTAGATTTCTTAGGGGCGGTTCCGGTTGGTCTTACAGATACAGAAGAGCCTATTATTCTTAGCGCTAGAGTTGGTGTATATGACAATAAGCTCGGGGACAATATTTCGGCTATTATGGATTACATAGATGTTGCGGTGGCAACTGCCAAGAACACCAATCAAGATGTTGTATATTTTAAGCCGGAGATGTTGGAGAAAGTTTTGCACAATAAGGCCGTTATGGCATCATTTCCAGATGCCTTAGCTAACAAAGAATTTGTTGTGTACTATCAACCTAAAGTAAGTGTTCGAGAAGAAGAACTGTGTGGTTGTGAAGCTTTAGTCAGATGGTTGCAAAATGGAGAAATAGTGCCACCTATGGAGTTTATTCCTGTGCTAGAGGAAAATGGTGCTGTTTGTGATTTGGATTTTTACGTTCTAGAAACTGTATGCGAGACAATAGATGATTGGACTAAAAGAGAGATTAAACCTGTAAAGGTATCGGTGAATTTTTCAAAGCAACACCTAAAAAACAGAGGCGTTGCCGACAGAATTATCGCTATCATTGACAAGTATGGGGTTGAACATTCTCTAATAGAGATAGAGCTTACAGAGATGTCAGGTTACGAGGATTTTGATAATTTGGGGGCATTTGTCAATAAGATGAGAACATCTGGGATAGGTATTTCCATAGATGATTTTGGAACAGGATACTCTTCTTTGAATATGCTTACAGAACTTGATGTTGATGTGGTAAAATTGGATCGCTCTTTAACTAAGTGCGTTGAATCTGAATATAGTAAGACAAAATTGTTGCTTCTTAATATAGTTGATATGGTACATAAGCTTAATTATAAGGCGTTGGCTGAAGGTGTTGAAACTGATGAACAACTTAGATTCTTGAGAAATATAGGTTGTTCTATGGTACAGGGCTTTTTATATGATATGCCTATGCCTAAGAGTGAATTTGAAAAGCGACTTACAGGCCAGATTACATATAAGGGATAAGAATACCACATAAATGGGGAGAATGTTATGGAATTAAAATTAAAAAGTGATGAACAGGAAAAGAAGGTTCAAAAGAACCACATAGCATTAAGTGATGATTATATTGCAGGAGTGGAGTCGAATAACAGTGGTAGTATGTCAGGAAGTTCATACACAAACAATCCTGTAAGGATATCTTCTACTGCAGTAGTTCCAACTCAGACAACAAAGAATAGTTTTGATGTTATGGGGATTATAAAGTGGATTATTATTGCAATTATAGTTGTTGTGGGTGTTAAAGCTGTATCGGGAATTATAAAGCCAAAAGTTACAGATGTGACAAGCTACAAGGATATGGATGCATCTATGCTTCAAGAAAAGCTTGATGTCACCTTTGAATCAAATTGCGATATGGATAAGCAGATAACACACTATTCTAATGGTACTGTTACTGTAGACGGTGATGGTGAGATTGGTGTGGTGTATATTGATGGCAAGCAAAAAGGAATTCATGTTAATGACAAAAAGTATAGTATGTACGGAGTATCTATAGGTGATGGAGAGTATAAAATTGATGATGTATTAACCTATGAATATGAGGAATGCTTTAACGTGTTAGATGATATGGCAGGTGGGAAATCCACAGCATCATTCTATTATAATACAAAGAATAATGATTGTCTGGTATTGATTATAAATGATAACAGTGCAAGGGTGGTTGCCATTACATACTTTAATGATTACAAATTAATCAGTAAAAATCTTAGTGGTTTAGATGAATAGTTAAAGCTTCTGCATAAATGTATTAAAATATAGCATAATTTCCTTGAATGAGAGCGGGAATTATGCTATTGTTTTATCTAGTAAAGTAGATTCTTGTAGTATAGAATCGAATATAAGGGAGGATTTTATTATGAATTGTTCAATATGTGGAACCCAGATTCCTATGGGACAACCTAATTGCCCAAATTGTGGTAATGTGGTTCAACCGATGGTACAACCAATGCAACCAATGCAGCCAATGCAACCAATGCAACCAATGGGTGGATATCAGCAACCTGTTCAGCCAATGCAACCAATGGGTGGATATCAGCAACCAACTCAACCAACACAGCCAATGGGTGGATACCAGCAGGCAGCTCAGCCAACGCAGCCAATGGGTGGATACCAGCAGGCAGCTCAGCCAGTTGGAACTACACCAAAGGCTAGCAATATGATGAATTTGGGTGGAATTGCAGGAATGATTGATGGCGGAATAATGAAGATAGTTGCTATGATTGGAGCCCTTCTTATTGCTATCAGTCCACTTTTACCATGGTGTTCAGTTAAGATAGAATTCTGGGGATATGAGGAAAAAGAAGCAATCAACATGTTTGGCATTGCTAAGGGTGAAGAAGGTGTTAAGATTTTCATATTATTAGCATTGCTTTTGTTAGTAATAGGTGTACAATTTATACTTTGGGAGCTTACAGACAAACTTCCACAGATTGTTGGAATTAAAGCTAAGCTTGAGGCAGTTCCATTTTATGAGTTGATTAATCTTGGAGTTGTTTTATTGGTATTTATTGTTGCAATGACTAACGGAACTGTTAATGATGCTATAGACGCAGCAGATGCTTTAGGTAAGGGTTCTCATGGAATTGGACCAGTATTTTGTTTTATAGGTTTAATTCTTGCAGCAGCTCCAAGAGTTCTCAAGATGCTTAACATTAAGATAGGATAATAATTTGTTAATTTATGTGTAGATTAAAAGGGTGAAGAAGTAAGTTTCTTCACCCTTTTAATTTGAAAAGCTTGATTTTTACACCAATATAGACTAAGATAACATAGGATGATTATTATAAATGGGGAACTATTCCCTTTTGTAAGGAGAAAGTGAAATGATTGACGAGAACAAGGTTCGACTAATGACAAAAATTGCCATCTACGAAAAAAAGGAAGGCAATAGAAATCTTATGATAAGTAAATATTATAAGAGCGATTATGTAAGGTATAATGTGTTGAAAACACTTGTGGCAGTTACTGTTGCATTTTGGGCGATTATAGGTGCCTATGTATTTATTAAGTTTGATGAGCTTTTGGCAAAGGTAAGCGATGTAGATTATTTTGATGTAATGTACAAATTGCTTGGAGCTTATGTATTTGTATGCTTAGGGTTCTTCTTTTTTGCACAAATAGTATATTCCTATAGGTATTCTATGGCTAAACCAGGGCTAATAAAATACAATGTAAACTTAAAACGTCTTATTGAGTCCTATGGTGGAAAGAAGAGGAAGAAAAAGAATCCAGATAAGGTTGTTGGAACTGTTGTTGAAGATGAATTACAACTGGACTTCCAAGATGCACCACAGAACAACAAGGTAAAAATTAAAAAGACAGACATGATTAGTAAGCGTAAGCAGCAAGAAGAAGAGGAGCGCAATAAGCAAATTATTGAGAATGCTCAGAGACGTAAAGAATGGCTTGCTAGAAAGGCTGCTGAGAAAGCTGAAAGTGATCGTATAAAAGAAGAACAAAGAAGAATGCGAGAACAGGCATTGATGGAGCAACAGAGAGCATATTATGCTCAACAGAATGCTCAACAGAATGCCGTATATAGACCTGATTTTACATATCAGGAAAATCCTAATAATGCTAATCAAAGTGGCGACGTAAATGGAAGGAGTGATAACTAATGTCAAGTTTATTGGCTATAAGAGATACAATAAGAGATTTTTTGAGAAAGTTTGATGAAATTACTACACCGGTATTTAGATTTATATTATCATTTATAATGTTTTCATCAATTAATAGTATGTACGGTTATTCAGATTTATTTGAGAGAGGAATAGTAATATTCTTGTTATCAGTAATATCTGCTTTAGTGTCAACTTCAATTGTAGTATTCTTAGGCGGAGTTGTAATTGTGGTTAACTGTTTTGCCGTGGCGGCACAGGTTGGAATATGTGCATTGTTTATATTTTTGATTATGTATTGCACATATATGAGAGTGTTTCCTAATACTGGGTGGATATTGGCATTAGTACCAATACTTTATATGTGGAATCTTCCATATGCTATTCCGATTGTAGTAGTAATATTTGCTGGAGCTTCAGGTATTGTGCCAGCGGCATTTGGAGTTGTAATATATCAGTTTGGTGTTTATGTTGATGAAGTTGAAAATCTTCTTCTTACAGCAGCAGAGGATGATGCATTTTTAGCATATACATATCTTATTGATGCGGTGCTTAAGAACAAGGCAATGATGCTTGATATGATCGTTTATGCAGTGGTTATACTTGTTACATTTGTGATATATAAGCTTCCAATAGATTATATATGGTACATTGCTATTGGTGTAGGCGGATTGCTTAATATTATTGCCTTTATGTGCTGTGGAATGATGCTTGATGTGGAAATTAACTCAGGAAATGTTATCGTCGGAACTATATTGGGTGTTTTGATGGCTGTTATAGTTCAGCTTTGTAAGAGTATGGTCGACTATTCTAGAAAAGAGACTGTACAGTTTGAAGATGATGAGTATTACTACTATGTTAAGGCGATACCAAAATATAATGTATCTGCTAAGAAGAAAAATGTGGTAAAAATGAATGAACAGACTGAAGAGGTAGTAGAACAACAGTAGGATATAGATTATGGGGTGACAATATGAATAAATTTTTAGATAAAATAAGTTCATATTTTGATTGGTTTTATTTTCCTAAAATAACACTGACGGATATTATAGAAATTATAATACTTGCAGTGCTTATTTACAATGTCATGAATTGGTTTAGAAAGACAAGAGCATGGACACTTGTAAAAGGATTGATGGTGCTTGGATTTTTTACATTGCTTGCAGTAATGTTAAGACTTAACACTATTCTTTGGGTTATACAAAATACTATTAGTGTTGGTATCATTGCAGTTATTATTTTGTTTCAGCCTGAACTTAGAAGAGCTCTTGAAGAACTGGGTAGAAAAAATATAGTTCCAGAGGTTTTCTCTAACGATAAAGCTGTCAAGAATGAAAAACTCAACGATAATACAATAGCTGAACTTGTTGCTGCTGCAATGGATATGAGTAAGAATAAAACAGGTGCACTTATAGTTATGGAGAATACAGTTGCTCTTGGAGAGTATGAAAATACGGGTATTAACATTGATGCCACAGTATCAAGACAGCTGTTGGTTAATATATTTGAACATAATACTCCTCTTCACGATGGAGCAGTAATTATAAGAAATAATAGAATTGTGGCAGCTACCTGTTATTTGCCACTTACAGATCGTACTGATTTGAATAAAGATTTGGGTACAAGACACAGGGCGGCTATTGGAATAAGTGAGTTATCTGATAGTATGACCCTTATTGTGTCAGAAGAAAGTGGTGCTATATCTATAGCACATTCTGGAATTTTATATAGAAATCTTGATTCCGAAGGCTTAAAGAAGCAGTTGTCACGTCTTCAAAATAAAACAACTGAGCCTAAGCGTTTCAGAAGAAAGGGAGGTAAAAAGAATGAAAAGCAAGATTCGAAGCAGAGTTCTTAACAACTTCTGGTTAAAGCTTGTGGCAGTTATCTTAGCCTTCCTATTGTGGCTTGTTGTTATTAATGTTTCTGATAGTGTGATAACTGTTAAGATAAAGGGAATACCAGTACAACAGTTAAACGGTTCAGTGTTAGAAAACTTGGACAAAGTGTATGATGTTGCTAAAGGTGATACTGTAGATATTGTTGTAAAAGGTCGAAGAACCATAGTTGAAGGATTAGGTGTAGATGATTTTATAGCAACTGCTGACCTGTCCACTATGTCTATTACCAATACAGTTCAGATTACTGTCACACCTAAAAGTGCAGGTATTAGAGATGAGATAACAGTTACATGCGAAGATAATGTAATGAGACTGAATTTGGAGGAGAAGATAAGTCTTCAATATTCGGTTAAAGTAAAAACTTTCGGAGCTGTAAAAAATGGTTATGCAGTATGCGGTTATCAGACATCCCCTAATATAATTACAGTGGAAGGCCCTAAAAGTGCAGTAGAAAAGGTTACAGAGGTTGTTGTTAATGTGGACGTATCACACAAAGAGGCATCTATGGATTTAGAAGGTGATGTAGTGCTATATGATGCATATGGTGACGAAATTACTAATGACAAGATTTTTGTAAGTCAAAAAACTGTAAAGGTTCACTTGGATGTACATCCTACGAAAGAGGTTCCCGTTAATGTGGATATTAAAGGGCTACCTAAGGAAGGATTTACTATTGCGGAAGTGCTTTATCAACCACAGACTGTGTTGGTTGCAGGTGAGTTAGAAAAACTAGATAGTGTTGAGGAAATTGTTGTGGATGATGTGTCCATAAGTGGTATGGACACTGATTTAGAGACTACAGTTAGTCTTAAGGAATATATTCCTGATGATATATTCCTTGCGAATCCTAGTGAAGATGTGGTTATAACTGTAAATCTTGAAGAACTTGTCAGCAAGGAATTGGAAGTTAAAGCATCTGATGTTGAGTTGCTTCAAAAGACTACTGACAGGATGTATAGTTTGGAGCTATCAGATGATTTTTGTATTGTAGTAACAGGCCTGGAAGCTGAGGTGTCTGGTATGACTGTAGACAAATTTAGTCCAAAAATATACTGTAAGGATTTATCTATAGGAATCCATAGTAATGCTGACATACAGTTGACAGATGTAGAGGGCATAACTTATAAGATTCAGGGAACAGCAACATTGACCATAACATCCAAGTAAAGGAGTGGTAATATGGAACAGAAATTCAAGGAAGCAGTAGAAAATAGTAACTATATTGTATTCTTTGGAGGTGCTGGGGTTTCTACTGAAAGTGGAATACCGGACTTTAGAAGTGTAGATGGATTATATAATCAAAAATATAAATATCCACCAGAGGTTATGGTAAGTCATAGTTTCTACGTGAGTAAAACAGAGGAGTTTTTTGAGTTTTATAAAGATAAGATGATTTTTAAAGATGCTAAACCTAATCAGGCTCATCTTAAGTTAGCTGAACTTGAACACCAAGGAAAATTAAAGGCTGTTATTACTCAAAATATAGATGGACTTCATCAAGCGGCTGGAAGTAAGGAAGTGTTAGAACTTCATGGCTCTGTACATCGTAATTACTGTGAGTGTTGTGGAAAGTTCTTTGATTTGGACTACATATTAGAGAATAAAGGAGTGCCAAAATGTGACCAGTGTGGTGCTACCGTAAAACCTGATGTAGTACTTTACGAAGAAGGACTTGATAGCGAAACTCTAAGTAAGACTGTATATCATATATCTAAGGCAGATATGCTTATTATAGGTGGCACCTCGCTGGCTGTGTATCCGGCAGCAGGACTTATAGATTATTTCAAGGGAGATAATCTAGTTGTGATTAATATGGCGCCAACCCCAAGAGATAAATTTGCTGATATAGTTATTAATAAAAAAATAGGAGAAGTTTTCTCTAGGTTATAAATAAAAACCCCCGGTTCTTATATATTACACCTTTTGTATGTGGTGTTAAGTAGAACCGGGGGCTTTTGTTATATATTATGTTGGTTTAATGACACTTTCTCGTTTATTGATTTTGTTTTCATATAAAGCAGCATCTGCATGATGTAGAACTTCTTCTATGTTAAGAATAGGAGAACATGTAAAGGTGCTTATACCAAGACTGATATCTATATAATATGGTTCACCACAGGTGTCGTTAAGTTTAGCTGAAAGCTCTGCGATGGTTTTTCTTATGACTGTAGGTCTTGTTGGGTCGTCTAAGAATGCAAATGCAACAAATTCATCTCCGCCTATACGACCAATAATATCATCTTCATTAAAACTCTTGGTAAGAATATCGGCTATACTCTTTATAGCGAAATCACCACATTTGTGTCCAAATATATCGTTAACTTGCTTAAGGTTATCCATATCGGCGAATACAAGCATAGCTCTCTTTCCATCATTGTACTGAGAGTTGACGATTGCTTTAACGCTATCTAAGAAACCACGTCTATTATTAATACCTGTAAGGGCATCAGTGATAGATAATTTATTTAAAAGTTTGTTTTTCTCATTAAGCTCGGAGGCTGAGATAGCAAGCTTTTTCTGGGTTGAAAGCTGTTGTCTCATAAGAGAAATAAAGTTAAGTGATGTGGAAAGCTGCAATGTGGAAGGGTAAATATTTCCAAAGTGTGCCACATCAATTTCACCTACGAATAAACCATACTGAATATTGTTGGTGAACAATGGTGAAAGAACCATTGTTTTTCTTCTGTCAGCTTCTGAGTATTTGTTGTCAAAAACCTCATCAGAAGATATAAGTCTTTCGTCTCCAGAAAGGTAAGTGACCTTTCCGTTGTTATCGCATACCTGAAGTAGGAGAGTCTTAGGAATCTTCCAAGAGCCGTTAGGCAGAAGCATGACAGACTCGTTATATATGTATAGGTATGAGCTAACAAAGTGTGAATCCTCTAGTCTTTCCATAATTAGTCTAAAGCAAGATTCTTCGTCATCACTTGTGGTGAGAGTGTCTCTTGTAATATACATAGAATCCCATACATTGGATTTATGTTGACGAATAGTGTTGTATAAAGTGTTTGATGTGTCAAATACTAGTACAGAAAGTATTTTATTAAATAATCTAGCTATAGAGTTGGATAACTCTGGGGTATCAGCCAAAAATATAAGAAGCTTGTTTAATTCTCTTATAGCATATGTAAATTTGTCTCTGCTAAAGTAGTGTACAATAGGTGAACGAAGGAACTTGGTAATCAGGTTTTTTATTTCATCTATGTTAAAGTTTAGGTCTCCAGTCACTACAATAGGGTGAAGAATTTCCTTGAACAAAGGAGTAACACTGTTAACTAGTTCAAGGTAGTAGAAAGTGCTGTTGTAATCTTTAAATAAATAACCTAGTATTTTGTTGATTAATTCGTAGGTGTCTTCTACTTTGTCCAATGTTATACCAGCTTCACTTATACCTTTTAGTCTGTAATTCTCACATCCACAGGATGTACGAACAACAAGACTGGAGTTAAGGACGCTGAGATTGGTTTTTCCAGTTTCTAAAAGGTTAATAACCTCGTATACAGAATGGTATCCCATATCCATAATCTTATTATGTACAGTTGTAAGCATTGGGCTAAGTACAATAGATGCAGGAGAATCATCATATCCTGTAACTAATATATCTTTGCCTATTTCTAGACCTCTTTTTTTGATAGCAGTATAACCACCAATGGCCATCTGATCATTGGCAAATACTATAGCTTCCAGATCAGGATTTCGCTCTAATAAGTCGTCCACAAGTTCCTCGGTAAATTCTGAGAAGTTGCCATATACAATTCTTCCTTCGTCTACAGGAATGTTGTTCTCTTTTAATACTTGTCTATATGTGTTAAGCCTGTCCTTGGCATCAGCATTTTCTTTACGTCCACTTACGAAACCTATTTTTGTTTTATTATGTTCTTTAATGAGATGCTCTATGGCAAGGCGCATACCAGTTTTGCCCTCGGTGTAGACGCAAGGGTATCCTGGAACCTCTATCTCAATTGTGATTATTGGGATGTCGAAGTTTTTTAAGAAAGCAATCATATCGCTTTCAGATAGGAAACTTCCGATGGAGCCAATAGATACAATAAGTGCATCAAGAGTGTGCTTAGATGCATAATAGAAAATAGAATTATACTGGTAGTCAAATCGCGCATTCTTAGGGTCGTTGTATGAAGCATTCATAAACATACCTGGGAAGACAATTAAGTTGACATCCAATTCTTTTGCGGCATAGTCAACACCCTTACATACTTCGTATGCATAGTCATTATCCAAATGACAGGTGAAGAAGCCTATATTAAGTCTTTTCTTTTTAGCCATTATATTTACCCCCAATCAACCATACTAATAGTTTATATACCTAAACTTAATAGTACCACTTTTGTTAGTGGAATTCAAGGAAAGTGCAAGGGATTTATTAATTATTTTGGATATTTTGTAGGTTTACAAACTGTTCTATTTAAACTATAATAAATGAGATGTAAAAGAAACAAACATTCAGGAGGATTTTAAAATGGATTACAAGAATGCCGGAGTTGATATTGAGGCTGGATATAAGTCAGTTGAGCTTATGAAGGAACATATTAAGAAGACTATGAGACCAGAGGTTCTTACAAATATTGGTGGATTCTCAGGAGCGTTTTCCCTTAAGAAGATTAAAGAAATGGAAGAACCAGTTTTGCTTTCAGGTACAGATGGTTGTGGAACAAAGGTTAAGCTTGCTATGATTATGGATAAGCATGATACAATCGGTATTGATGCAGTTGCAATGTGCGTTAATGATATTGCCTGTGCCGGTGGAGAACCATTATTCTTCCTTGATTATATAGCATGTGGTAAGAATTACCCAGAGAAGATTGCAACAATTGTTAGTGGCGTAGCAGAGGGTTGTGTTCAGTCAGATGCGGCACTTATTGGTGGAGAGACTGCAGAGCATCCAGGACTTATGCCTGAGGATGACTATGATGTGGCAGGTTTTGCTGTGGGCGTTGTAGAGAGAAAGGATCTTATTACAGGCGCTGATATTAAGCCTGGTGATGTGATAATTGGTATGGCATCAAGTGGTGTACATAGCAACGGTTTTTCTCTGGTTCGTAAAGTGTTTGATATGACAAAGGAGTCTCTTGATACATATTATGATGAGCTAGGAAAGACTCTTGGCGAAACTCTTCTTGCACCAACTAAGATATATGTAAAGGCATTAAGAAGTGTAAAGGAGTCTGGAGTTAGAATAAAGGGTTGTAGCCATATTACTGGTGGTGGTTTCTATGAGAATATTCCACGTATGCTTCCAGAGGGTGTTACAGCTGTTGTTAAGAAGGATTCCTATGAGGTTCCAGCTATCTTTAAGCTTATGGCAAAGGTTGGAAATATTGAGGAGCAGATGATGTATAATACCTACAATATGGGTATCGGTATGATGATTGTTGTTGATCAAGCAGATGTAGATAAGACCCTGTCAGCACTTGAAGCAGCTGGCGAAGAGGCATACGTAATTGGTGATATTAAGGCTGGCGAAAAGGGAGTAGAGTTATGCTAAGAGTTTTAGTTATGGTTTCCGGTGGTGGAACCAATCTACAGGCCATAATTGACAGTGTAAAATCGGGTGATATTACTAATGCTGAGCTTGTGGGTGTTATAAGTAATAACTACGGAGTAAAATCTCTGGATAGAGCTAAGAATGCAGGAATAGATGCCTGTGTTGTATCACCTAAGGATTTTCCGGATAGAGCAGCATTTAATCAGGGACTTTTAGATAAGGTTAATAGCTATAAGCCTGATTTAATCGTTCTTGCAGGCTTCTTGGTGGTTATACCTGAGAAGATGATAGATGAATATGAAAATAGAATTATCAATATTCACCCATCTCTAATTCCATCTTTCTGTGGAACAGGTTATTATGGACTTAAGGTTCATGAAGCGGCCTTAGAAAGAGGAGTTAAGCTCACAGGTGCTACAGTTCATTATGTGGATAAGGGAACTGATACAGGTCCTATTATTATGCAGAAGGCAGTGGAGGTTCGTCCAGGAGACACTCCTGAAGTTCTTCAGAGAAGAGTAATGGAGGAAGCCGAGTGGAAGATACTTCCTGCAGCTATAAATTATATTGCAAATAGTGGCTGTTAGTAGTTATGGACCACAAAGAATATTATATAATTTGTAAATAAGAATTATTGATAAAAAAATTTATGGGCTGTCCCATTTATCTGTAATATATAAGGCGGATAAAGAGACAGCCTTTGTGACACTATATATTTAGTAAGGAGGACTTATTTTATGAAGGTACTTATAGTTGGCGGCGGTGGAAGAGAGCACGCAATTGCATGGAAGTGTAAGGAGAGTAAAAGAGTAACTAAACTTTATGCAGCACCTGGTAATGCAGGTATTAGTGAGATAGCTGAGTGTGTGGATATATCAGTTATGGATGCACCAAAGTTAGTTGCATTTGCAAAAGAGAATGAAATAGATTTAACTATTATTGCACCGGATGATCCACTTGTTGCTGGTGTTGCAGATGAGTTTGCTAAGGCAGGTCTTAGAGCATTTGGTCCTGTTAAGAATGCAGCTATTATCGAGGGCTCAAAGGCATTTTCTAAAGACCTTATGAAAAAATACAATATTCCATCAGCTGCCTATGAGACATTCGATAACGCAGATGATGCCATTGCCTATCTTGAGACAGCAAAGATGCCTATAGTACTTAAGGCAGATGGTCTTGCACTTGGTAAGGGAGTGCTTATCTGCAATAATTTAGAAGAGGCAAAGGAGGGTGTTAAAACTCTTATGCTTGATAAGCAGTTTGGTACTGCTGGAGATAGAATAGTAATCGAAGAATTTATGACTGGTAGAGAAGTATCGGTTCTTTGCTTCTGTGATGGTGAGACTATTAAGCCTATGGCATCAGCTCAGGATCATAAGAGAGCTAAGGATAACGATCAGGGACTTAATACTGGTGGTATGGGTACATTTTCACCAAGTCCATTCTACACAGATGAGGTGGATGAGTTCTGTAAGAAGTACGTATATCAGGCAACTATTGATGCTATGAAGGCAGAGGGAAGACCATTTAAGGGAATACTATTCTGTGGACTTATGCTTACAGAGGATGGCCCAAAAGTGCTTGAGTATAACGCTAGATTTGGTGACCCTGAGGCGCAGGTTGTGCTTCCACGTATGAAGAATGATCTTATAGATGTTATAGATGCATGTATTGATGGTACGCTATCAGATGTTGAGCTTGAGTTTGAGGATAAGGCAGCAGTTTGCGTAATTCTTGCATCTAATGGTTATCCTGAGGCTTACGAGAAGGGCTTCCCTATTGATGGGTTAGATACATTTAAGGATAAGGATGGTTATTACTGTTTCCATGCTGGAACTAAGATGAGTGATGGAAAGGTAGTAACTAATGGAGGAAGAGTTCTTGGTATAACAGCCAAGGGTGATGATTTGGTTAAGGCCAGAGCCAACGCATATGAGGCCACAAAGTGGGTAAGCTTTGAGAATAAGTATATGCGTAATGATATTGGTAAGGCTATCGATGAGACTAACTAGATATTTAATTTTGGGCAATGCCCATATGAACCGAAACAGGAAGAAGGTTTGGCATGATAATACACATTGATTTTAACAGCTCTGAAGCAATTTATATGCAGCTAAGAAATCAAATAGTAATAGGAATTGCACAAGAAGAGATAAAGCACGGTGAATCCTTGCCGTCAGTAAGGCAACTTGCTGAGGAACTTGGAGTGAATATGCACACTGTTAATAAAGCATATGCCATATTAAAAAATGATGGTTACCTGACCTTAGATAGAAGGAAGGGGGCTGTGGTATGTGTTTCTACGGATACCAGACCGCAGAGTATTGAAACTATGAATGTGGGTATGCGTATGATGGTGGCGGAAGCTATTTGCAAGGATATAAGTCTTGCTGAAATGCATCAGATTATCACGGACATGTATAAAGAATTCGGTGACAAAAATGGAGGTAATCTATGAAGTTAGAGTTTACTAGTCAGGCAAAAGAAGTAATGGAGAAAGCCTGCGATATTGCATATTCCTTAAGAAGTAGCTTTGTGGGAACAGAGCATCTTTTGTGTGCCTTAATCGAGGTAGATGAGGGTGCCGCATGGGAGGTCCTCGATGCTAATGGTGCCAAGGCAAACGTAGTTAGGGAATATATTATTAACACAGCTCAGGCTAAAAAACGAACAAAAAAGACTGAGAATTCATACACTGAAAAATTGAAAGATGTGCTAAAGATAAGCGAAGTAGAAGCTAAGAAGACAGGAAGAAATGAAATTGGAACAGCACATTTGTTATTAGGAATTATATGGAGTAGAGATACTGTTGCCGTGGGGCTTCTTAATTCCATGAATATAAACGTACAAAAGTTGTTTGCAGACACACTTACTGCTACAGGTGTTAGACCGGATGGTGTAAAAAGAGCAGTAGCGAATCTTAAAGGTACTGCAAAGAAGAATGAGAAGGCTTCAACCCTAGAACAGTATAGTCGTAACTTAACAAAGCTTGCTCAGGGAAAGACTATGGATCCGGTTATAGGGAGAACTAAGGAAATTGAGAGAGTTATGCAGATTCTCTGTAGACGTATGAAGAACAATCCTTGTCTTGTTGGCGAGCCTGGAGTAGGTAAGACTGCGGTGGTTGAAGGCTTAGCTCAACTTATTGCGGCTGGAAATGTGCCAGAGCAACTTAAGGATAAGCAAATTGTAAATCTTGATTTATCTGCTATGGTGGCAGGCTCTAAGTACAGGGGAGAATTTGAGGAAAGAATTAAAAGAGTAATGGCAGAGGTTAAGGCGGCAGGTAATATTATTCTCTTTGTAGATGAGCTTCACACTCTTATAGGTGCAGGTGGAGCAGAGGGTGCTATTGATGCTTCTAATATTTTGAAACCGGCCCTTTCTCGTGGAGAGGTGCAGATGATTGGTGCTACCACCAGTAACGAGTATAGAAAATATATTCAAAAGGATGCTGCATTAGAGAGAAGATTTCAGCCTGTAACAGTGGAGGAGCCTTCAAGAGAGGAAGCTATAGATATTCTTAAGGGATTAAGAGAGAAATACGAGCAGCATCATGGAGTTATTATAGAGGATAAGGCCATTGATGCAGCGGTTGATTACGCTATAAGATATATTAACGACAGATTCCTTCCTGACAAAGCTATTGATCTTATAGATGAAGCTTCATCCAGAAAAAAACTAGGATTATTCACCAAGGATAAATCATTAGTTAAGTTAGAAGACGAGTATGATTTCTTAGGACAGGAGCTAGAAGATGCACTTAGCGAAGGTAATATTCCAAAAGCTCAGGAGATAAAGAAACAATATGATCAGGTTGTTAAGAAGATAGAAAAAGCTCAAGATAAGGTTAATGCAGCCAACAATGTTTTGCTATCTATAAATGATGATGACGTGGCGCAGGTAGTGTCTGTTTGGACTAAGGTTCCTGTAAGTAAACTTACTCAGGCGGAGTCAACAAGATTACTTAAGTTAGAAGATACACTTCATAAGCGTGTAGTAGGTCAGCATGAGGCGGTAGATGCGGTATCTAAAGCTATTAGAAGAGGTAGAGTAGGACTTAAGGATCCTAAGAGACCTATAGGTTCTTTCCTGTTCTTAGGACCTACAGGTGTAGGAAAGACTGAGCTTTCAAAGGCTTTGGCAGAGGCAGTTTTTGGTGATGAAAATGCTATGATAAGAGTTGATATGTCAGAGTACATGGAGAAGCATTCTGTGTCTAAGATGATTGGATCGCCACCGGGATATGTTGGATTTGAAGAAGGTGGACAGCTTAGTGAAAGAGTTAGAAAAAATCCATACTCAGTGGTGCTCTTTGATGAGATAGAGAAAGCCCATCCAGATGTGTTTAATATGTTGCTTCAAGTACTTGATGATGGACATATTACTGATTCGCAAGGTAGGAAGGTAGACTTCAAAAATACTATTATTATCATGACAAGTAATGCTGGCGCCCAGAGAATTATGGACCCTAAGAAGCTAGGGTTTTCTGCTATGGCTAATGAGGATGCGGATCATAACGATATGAAGACAGGTGTTATGGAAGAGGTTAAGAAAATGTTTAAGCCAGAGTTTATTAACCGAATTGATGACATTATAGTTTTCAGAGCTCTTAATAAGGATAATGTTAAGGAAATTACTGGCATTATGCTTAAGGAACTTAAAAATCGTGTTAAGAGACAGATGAATATATCTCTTAGTTATGGTGATACTCTTAAGAATTTTGTGTTCGACAAGGGATATGATAAGAAGTATGGTGCAAGACCACTTAAGAGAACTATTCAAAGCGAGATAGAGGATAAATTGGCAGAGGAAATATTATCTGGAAATATAGCTGTTGGAGACAAGGTTAGCATTAAGGTTGAAGATAAAAAAGTGGTATTTAAGACACAAAAATAATACAAAAATCTTGTGGCAAATTATTAGTTACTATTGTATAATATTTTATATACTATGATGACTCCAAGTGAGTCTTTGTTCCAGGTTCTTTCATAGGATACTTAGGTGTGAGAATCTGGGTACATAGAGGGTGTTCGGGCAAGATATAACTAAATACGATGGAGGATAATACTATGGCAGTTATTCAGGACTTAATTCGCGAAGAAGAGACAGGGGCATTAAGCTTTGGTAATTATGAGCTTACAACAAAGACTAAGAAGGATGGCTTTAATTATAACGGAGATGTTTATAAGATAAAGACATTCAATGAAATTACTAAGCTTGAACGCAATGGTATGTTTGTATACGAGTCAGTTCCTGGAACAGTTGTACATAATTTTATGGCGACTGACAAAGAGGTTAGATTTGAGGTTGAGGGATTAGGTGATTCACAGGTAACTCTTGAACTTGAAGCAGAGAAGGAATATAAGATTCATACTGACGGAGTTTATGTTGGTAAGATGAAGACTAACCTTGGTGGTAAACTTAATGTAAGCGTGATGCTTGACCCAGGTAAGGCAGTTCAAGTTTCTATAGAGAAGCTTTAATATACACACATACGTGAGTACTGAAGTTTGTTGATAATGTAACTTGCGAATGATGTGAAATTTTATAGGTAAATTGAATTGTGATATAAGGAGATTAATAGTGGCAAAGGAAAAACAAGTTTTTTTCTGTAAGGAATGTGGCTATGAATCTGCTAAGTGGTTAGGACAGTGTCCAGGATGTCAGTCTTGGAATACATTTGTAGAAGAGAAGATTAAAGTAGGCGCACATAAGACTTCTGTGAAGAAGGATGCAGTTGCGCCTACTAGTATTTTAAAAGCAACTACAGCAGATGAGAGTCGTATTAAGACAGATATTAAGGAATTGGATAGGGTGTTAGGCGGTGGAATTGTTAAGGGTTCCTTGGTTTTGGTGGGTGGTGACCCAGGTATAGGAAAGTCTACAATTTTGCTTCAGATGTGTAGGAATTTAGTTCATACAGGTGTGGAAACTCTTTATGTGTCGGGAGAGGAGTCATCCGGACAAATTAAGATGAGAGCTGAAAGATTAGGAACCTTCGATAAAGATATGACCTTGTTGTGTGATAATGACATGGATAATATTTCTGCAGTTATTCAGAAGAGTAATGCATCTGTTGTTGTAATAGACTCTATACAAACTGTGGCTCTTGATGAGGTATCATCTGCTCCTGGTACGGTGAGTCAGGTGCGTGAAGTTACTGCCAGACTTATGCAACTTGCTAAACAGAATAATGTGGCAATATTTATAGTTGGTCATGTTACTAAGGAGGGTACTGTGGCAGGACCTAGAACTTTAGAGCATATGGTTGATTCTGTGCTTTATTTTGAGGGTGATAAGAATAATGGCTTTAGAATTCTAAGGGGAGTTAAGAATAGATTTGGTTCCACCAATGAGATAGGTGTATTTAATATGACTGACAAAGGGCTTGAAGAGGTGGATAATCCATCACAGATGATGCTTAATGGCAGACCCGAGGGTGTGTCAGGTTCGGTTGTGGTTTCGTCCTTAGAAGGTAGCCGTTCCATATTGGTAGAGCTACAGGCGTTAGTTTGCCAGACTAACTTTAACATGCCGAGACGTACATCTGTTGGCGTAGATTTTAACAGGGTTAATCTTATTATGGCGGTTATGGAGAAAAGAGCAGGACTTAATTTGTGGGGGTATGATGCCTATGTAAGTATTGCTGGTGGAATGAAGATTAGCGACCCTGCTATAGATCTTGGAATAGCTTGCGCTATAGCATCTAGTATGAGGAATAAGCCTGTGGATGAGGATACTATGATAATTGGAGAGGTTGGTCTGGCCGGAGAGATTCGTGGTGTAACTAATATTATGCAGAGAGTTAAAGAAGCTGATAAGCTGGGATTTAAGCAGTGTATTATTCCGGCTTCCAATTATGATGTAGCTATGGAGAAGCTAGATATCAAGGTGACTAAGGTGGCTAATATTGTGGAGGCGTTGGGCACTATATAGATATGAAAACAATGAGTCATGCCCCTCACATCGCGCCACTTCGCGGCGCTCAGTGATGGACATTCGTCATATTATGAATACCACATGTGAAAACAATGAGTCATGCCCCTCACATCGCACCGCTTCGCGGCGCTCAGTGATGGACATTCGTCATATGTGAAAACACAAAAAAGCACCTGCTTTCGTGCGAGCACGAGCAAGTGCTTTTTGCATTTTCACGCATGACTCATTGTTTTCACATGTTCCACAGTCCATACGCTGGTATATTAAGTACCTTTCCATCCATGGATACCTGTTCTAATGATATTTTTAATGTCAACTCTGTATCCGGTGTTTTAGTAAGGAATGCTTTTATATTCTGAGCCTTCTTGTTAGAGATGAATCTTATGTCGACTGGGATTGGTCCATTCTCTCCTTCATATACAAATGGGACTCTGGCAGTTGCGCCTGATGTCCAGTAGTAAAGGTTTCCTACGTTATGGCTTAGCTCCTGGAATAAGAACTGCTCGGCGATAGCTCCATTTTCTTCAGCGAAGATTTCTTCGATGGTAAGCTCTTCATTCATAGGTAGACCATAGGATGCTCTTAGTAAACCGTGGTCGATATAGAAAAGCTCAAAGGCTTTATAATCTACATAGTCTTCTAGAGGCATAACACCCTTTTCCAGTCTAGGAAGTTTACGAGCAATACCTAGATTACAAAGAGCTTGAGTTGCCTCGGAATATTCTCTGCTTCTGGCATTAGAATCCACAAAACGATACATGAATTTCTTGTTGTCTTTGGTAAGCTGCTTTGGAATGCTTTTCCATATACGTTTACATCTTTGACCTAAAGCTTGTGAAAACTTATCCTTGATTAGAACTCGATAATCTTCTAAAAGTGCTAACTGGACAGGACGAACATCGTTAAAATCTTTGTTCTTAAGATATGCTAATACAGCTCCTGGCATTCCGCCGATTAGGAGATATTCTTTAAGCATAACCGAAATTGCATTTACTTCTAAAGATGTAAGTGGCTTGTCCTTGTTGTTTCTGATTGCATTCATAAAAGGATGAGCTTTATTTGCAATCATATATTCCTCAAATGTCATAGGACGCATTCTGATAATGTTGAATACATCCTGGTGTGTGTATTCATACTCGGTTATCTCCATTGTAGAAGCGATGAGACAAATAGTATAATCCTTGTGGCTCTTTGAAAATTCATAGAAGAAGTTAGCACACTCAGGAATATCCTGCACATTATCAAATATAAGTAATGACTCATTAAGCTTTGTATTTTCAAAATGCTCTTCTAGTAGGAAATCCATATCTAAAATTCTAGAACCGATTGACATATCATCTAAGTCTTCTTTTGATAAAACTGTAGAATCTTCCTGCTCTGTTTCTTCACTACTATCTGTGGCAGTTCCGTCATCAGGAGCTGTTGTTATTTCTGGTTTTATACCCGCAATGATGTTGGCAAATGCAGGATACTCAGCGCAGTCAATATATTTCTGTGATGAAAAATAAGCAGTGGCAAAATCTTTTATAGTCCAAGTTTTGCCTACACCGTGAGCCCCCTTTATAAAAAGGATACGACGATGCTGCTCCTCATACCAAGAAACCAATTCGTTAATTACATTTCTGTACATATAATTTCTCCTTATAAATAGATAATACTATTTTAGTAAATAATTACCTTAGTGTCAACAAACTAAGATAAAGTAAAGATTAAAAAATATACGAAATTTCAGATTCAATTCCCTTGTTGGATTATGTTGAAAATGGTATAATAACCCCGTACGCGATTTATAAAATTTAAGATGTTGCGGGGCTGATTACACGCAGTAACATCGAAAGATACAACTATATAAAGGAGAATGTTATGAGTGACAGATGGAATAAGGGCTATTTTAAGCTGGGTATAGTGCTAACAGTGTCTCTTTGCATATGTACTATATTTGGCGAATTTATAAAGAACTGGAGAGGGATTGCAGATACAATAAGTGTGTTTGTGTCTGCTATGACACCATTTATAATAGGTTTAGTAATAGCATTTTTAATAAATCCTATTATGGTTTACTACAGAAGAGGGTTTTCCTTTGTGTTTGGCAAAAAACTGAAGACCTGGGATTATGATACAGCATTTAGAAAGTCTAAGACACCTTGCCTTATACTTACTATGCTTACATTTATAGGGCTTTTGGTTGGATTCTTATGGATCGTAGCACCTAGAGTATATGAAAGTTTACAGGACTTGGTTGTCAACGCACCATCATACATTGAGAGTATGAGAAAATGGGTTGAGAAGATGTTCGCAAAGAATGACTTCCTTGAGGGACAGTTAAATAATATACTTGTCTATGTTGAAGACAATGTAATGGGTTTTGTAGAGAATAAGATAATGCCTAACATTGATGAGATATTGATTACAGTATCAGGTGGACTTGTTACAGGTGTTACTGCCATATTCAATTTCTTGGTAGGACTTATTATGGCTATATATCTCCTTGCTAGCAAGGATGTATTATTAGCACAGGGAAAGAAGATTGTGTATTGTATATTCTCTAAAAAGAATGGTAATAAAATACTTGAAGGGCTTAGTTATGCAAACTCAGTATTCGGTGGATTTATCAATGGTAAGATTATAGATTCTGTAATTATCGGTTTCATGTGTTATGCCTTCACGGGACCTATTGGAATGAAGTATGCAGTGCTTATAAGTGTTATCGTAGGTGTTACAAACATTATTCCGTTCTTTGGACCATTTATTGGAGCTATACCAGGATGTTTACTTGCTCTTATGGATTCGCCTATGAATTTCCTAATTTTCTTAATATTTGTAATTGTTCTTCAACAGTTTGACGGAAATATTCTTGGTCCACTCATTCTTGGAGATTCAACAGGACTCTCTGGTATGTGGGTACTAGTGGCTATACTTATAGGTGGAGATTTGTTCGGAGTGCCAGGAATGATTCTTGGAGTTCCAGTGTTTGCTTGTCTTTATGCTTTATTTGCTGTTACCCTTAGAGATAAACTTAGAGAAAAGGGATTATCAGCCAAGACCGAGGATTATTTTAGACTTAAGGGCTTTGATGAGGAGACAGGAGAACCTATATACAGAAAGAAGCATGAGTACGCAAAACGTACCATAAAAAAGAGAAAGAAATTATTTAGGAGAGCCGCCAGAGAAATGCTTGTAGTAGAGCAGCTTGAGGAAATGATTGAGGACGAAGAAAATAATGACGCTGAAAAAACATCTGATACAGCGTTTGACAAAACAGATAAAAATTAATAACAAATTGTGGCAAAGGGACTATAAAAATATGGTCCCTTTGTGTTATAATACAATTTAGTGATAGATATTTTTTGCAGGAGGATTTGTTATGGCAAAGGGATGTTATTCAACAGAGAAAATACTTGGATGGATGGGATATTTTTCCAGAGAGATGGAAGTAAGTCCAGAGAAGATTAAGATACTTGATATCTGTGGTAAGAAGAAGAATGTTATTCCATTTGTGGATACTCGTAAGAGAGTTCTTATATTTGCAGATGAGCTTCATGAGGACTTGTTCTATGAGTTATGGGAGGCTGGCTTTGGTGAGTATGATATGTGGTATGGAGCAGGCCTTGATAATGATGGACAGATTAAAAAGGTTAAGATTAAAGAGGTTATCAATAAGAAGATTGAAGGACCTACAGTAATGTTTATTCTTAATGAGAACACTAGAGAGTCATATCGTATAGGTATGAAGAATGATATGTTCTCTAAGGGACCTATTAAGTATGTAGGTCATGAGATTAGAGCAATGATTATGAGTATGCTTAATGTTGACTCATCAGACTGCATCTGTCTCGTAGACGCAGAGAGTATTGCTATCGAGGCTGCATTTGTAGCTGGTGATGGTACTATTATCTGTGTGGAGAATGATAATGGTGCTAAAGAAACTATGGAGGATAATGTTAAGCAGTTTGGAGTACATAATGTTATGATAGTTCCAGATCTTGGACCTGAAACTATGGAGAAAATTCCAGTGCCAAGACTTTCGTTTATCGTTGCAAATAAGCATCTGGAGGAGGATATTGAGAGACTTCTTAAGAAGAACCCTAAGATGCAGTTTGTGATATATACACTAGAGCTCAATATTCTTTCTAATATTAAGCCACTCTTCGATAAGTATAATATATCAAATATGGAGGTAACTCAGATTACTGTTTCTAAGACTGACAAAAACTCTGTGTTTGTAACTCAGCCATCACCATGGCTTATTACAGGAGAGGTGCTATAATGGCTATAGAGAATATGCCTAAAGATCCTATGATGCTCTTAAGCTTTGTTAACACAAGTCTAAGGGATAAGGGTATTGATCTTGAAGAGCTATGCAAAAGCTTCAGTGTGGATAAAAAAGAAATTGAAGAAAAGCTTGACAAGATGGGTTATACTTATAATAATGAATTGAATAAGTTTGTTTGATGTACACAGATTCGCATATGAATTATGTCAGCTGTGCCGACGCGAATCTGGCACGCAGGACTGTTTTTCGGTCTTGATAAGATAAATTATTACAACAACAGTATTCAATCGAAATTGAGTTTGGATTGAATATTGTTGTTGTGCGTATAGAGATAATTACGCGACAAGCATTTATGGAGGTAATACAAAGATGAAACACGAGTATAAGAAGATTGAGCCAAAATGGCAGGCTAAGTGGTATGAGGATAAAATATTCAATGCCCAGGATGGCTCTGATAAGCCAAAATTCTATGGTTTGGTTGAGTTCCCATATCCATCAGGTGCAGGTATGCACGTTGGACATATTAAGGCATATTCAGGTCTTGAGGTAATATCTAGAAAGCGTCGTATGCAGGGATACAATGTACTTTTCCCTATTGGATTTGATGCTTATGGTCTCCCTACAGAAAATTATGCAATTAAGACTAATACACATCCTAGAGAAATAACTGATGTAAATATTGCTAAATTCTCAGAGCAGTTAAAGAAGGTTGGTTTCTCTTTTGATTGGGATAGAGTAGTAGATACTACAGAGGAAGGCTTCTATAAGTGGACTCAGTGGATATTCCTTCAGATGTTTGAGAAGGGTCTTGTATATAGAGACAGAGCATTTGTTAATTATTGTCCATCATGTAAGGTAGTTCTTTCTAATGAGGACAGTCAGGGTGGTAAGTGTGATATCTGTAAGAGTGATGTTGTTCAGAAATCTAAGGATGTATGGTACTTAAGAATTACTCAGTATGCTGATAAGCTTTTAAAGGGACTTGATACTGTAGATTATCCTGAGAACATTAAACAGCAGCAGGTTAACTGGATTGGTAAGTCAACTGGTGCATTTGTTGATTTTGAGGTTGATGGTATTGAAGATAAGCTTCAGATATACACTACAAGACCAGATACGCTTTTCGGTGTAACATTTATGGTTATCGCTCCAGAGCATCCGCTTATTGACAAGTATGTTGATAAGATTTCTAATATGGACGCTGTTACAGCATATAGAGAAGAGTGTAACAAGAAGACTGAGTTTGAGAGAACACAGCTTGTGAAGGATAAGACAGGTGTTAAGCTTGATGGTATAGAGGCTATCAATCCACTTAATGGTAAGAAGATTCCTGTATTTATCGCTGATTATGTAATGATGGGATATGGTACAGGTGCTATTATGGCAGTTCCTGCTCATGACCAGAGAGACTATGACTTTGCTAAGGCATTTGGCGTAGATATAATTGAGGTTATTAAGGGTGGAGATATCTCTGTAGAGGCGTACACTGGCGACGGTGAGATGGTTAACTCAGACTTCCTTAATGGCTTTACTAATAAGAAGGATTCTATCGTAAGAGCAATTGAAGAGTTAGAGAAGCTTGGCATCGGTAAGGGCGGTGTTCAGTTCAAGATGAAGGATTGGGCATTTAATCGTCAGAGATATTGGGGAGAGCCAATTCCTATAGTTCACTGTGAGTACTGTGGTGATGTGGCTGTGCCTTATGAGGAGCTTCCACTTAAGCTTCCTAATATGGAGAACTTTGAGCCAGGTCAGGGTGGTGAGTCACCACTTGCTCGTATAGATGAGTATGTAAATTGTAAGTGTCCAAAGTGTGGCAAGGATGCAAAGCGAGAGACTGATACTATGCCACAGTGGGCAGGTTCATCTTGGTACTACTTAAGATATATTGATCCTAAGAATGATAAGTGTCTTGCAGATATGGATAAGCTTAACTACTGGATGCCAGTTGACTGGTATAACGGTGGTATGGAGCACGTTACAAGACATATGATTTACTCAAGATTCTGGCATCAGTTCTTGTATGACCTTGGTGCTGTTAATACACCAGAGCCATATGCAAAGAGAAGTGCTCAGGGACTTATCTTAGGACCTGATGGAGATAAGATGAGTAAGTCAAAGGGAAATGTCATTGACCCACTTGATATAGTAGATATCTATGGTGCAGATACTCTTAGAACCTATGTACTTTTCATGGGTGATTACGGTGCAGCAGCACCTTGGAATGACAGTTCAACTAAGGGCTGTAAGAGATTCCTTGAGAGAGTAGCAGCCCTTACTGACATGATAACTGATGAGCCAATCGGTAAAGACCTTGAAACTAAGCTTCACCAGACTATTAAGAAGGTAACAAATGACATCGAGGAGATGAAGTTTAATACAGCTATAGCAAGTCTTATGGGACTTATTAATGACATCTATGCTGTAGGTAAGCTTGATAAGGAAAGTGTATCAATCATTGTTAGACTTCTCTGTCCATTTGCTCCACATATCTGTGAGGAAATGTGGGAGGTTATTGGCGGTGAAGGATACGCATCACTTGCTGCTTGGCCAGAGTATGATGAGGCTAAAACTGTTAATGACACTATTGAAATAGGTGTACAGGTTAACGGAAAGCTTCGTTCAACAATTGTAATTCCAACAGGGGCTGACAAGGATGTAGTTCTTGGAATTGCAAAGGATGATGAGAAGATTAAGTTTGCAACAGAAGGCAAAACTATCGTTAAGGAAATCTATGTTCCTAACAAGATAGTGAACCTTGTGGTGAAGTAAAAAGGAATATATAAAGGATGTGCGCAATAACGTTCCAACCGGGCGCGACAGGGTAATGCGAAGACGACCGTTTTAAGTGTCGTCGGAGCATTATCCCTAGACAGACCGGGATGTAATGTATATACGCACATCCTTTTTGCTACTTCATAAATCCTTTTAGCATGTTAAATTTCATCTTGTCCTTAGGAGGGAGAGTCTCTTCGATAACATCCAGTAGCAGGCTAGTCTCTTCCTTGGAAAAGGAAATATTTCGTGCTTGGAGCTCTTTATTTAGCTGCATTATTTGTGGCAACATTTCATCTATTGATTTACCTTTGCTTTTTGTGGCAATTTCTTGAATTATCTTTAATTTCAAAGGGCTTATGTTGCTTAACCTGGGGTCATGGCTGAGATTTCTTTCGTTATTTGGGGTATTGTGATTGTTTGTTATTCCTTGATGATTATTATACATAGATATCTCCTTATTGTTCTTGGTCTAGAATATTGAGTATACTGTCTATTAGTTCTGTATCATTTGTATGTGAATTATGAAAATTCTCATTCTTATTATATGTATTACCCGAAGAAAAGTTGTCAGTTGTATGGGATGGTGATGAATCACCAGAGAACATTGAACCTATACCACCTGTGTCCATGGTGTTCATAATACTCATCATGTCAATCATGGATTTCATCTGCTTTATGTTATCTGAGAAATCCTTAGGCATAAATCCTGCCAGACCATTAATTACTTCATCTATGCTGTGAGCTTTGCAGTTAAAACCACAGCTTTCCACGAAGGATATATCTTCTAGAGCATTTAATATAGCAGTGATTTCCTTGTATTTTATGTATAATATCAAATACTTTTTGTATTTATAATCTATGAAGGGGACCAGGGCTTCTAGCCAAAATGTGGTCTTATCCTTTATTAAATTGTCCAAAGGATGAAAATTTAGATTAAAATCCATGTCATTAGCCCTTTACCCTATTATCTAATTTATATGTTTGAAAATGGTTTAATATTACCTTGCAGTCAGCAAGATGATTTATGTAAATTGGGCAAAGACTTATATGCCCTTGCCCGGTAGATTAGCTACATACTAGCAGCCACAGCCGCAGCCACAGCCATCGTTTGCATTGTTGGTGCCGTTGCAGAAGAGAAGAAGAAGGATGATAATCCAGATGCAACTGCAGTTGTTGTCACCACAGCCATTGCCACCGAAGAAACCACCATTATTGCCACCACAGCATGAAAGAAGAAGGAGGATAATGATGATGCAAGAACATCCACTACCATTTCCACCAAAGTTTGATCCAAAAAGTCCGTTGCAGCCACAGCCGCATGAAGTTGCTGATAAATCGCTCATATTAATAAGCCTCCAATTTTTTTCTATAGTTTATAGTATTCATAGTTATGAAAAATGTTAATAAAAACTAAAATATTGATTAGATAGATAATTAATGATAATATAAGAAGGCACTTAAGAAGATATGAAGATTCGTCTTTGAATGGAGTGAAGTGATATGATTAAGAAGTTTCAGAGATTGTTATTAAAGAATACATTCGCTGTGGTGGGACCTGCCATGGCTGTGTTTTTTGTGCTCTCAATATTGCTTCTTAGGTATCCGATATTTGATGGACTTGAGTGTGAGGATGTGACAGGTGTTGCAGATTACAATGGTAGACTTCAAGTGATGTATGAATCTAATGCAAAGCTTGCTACATTTGATGCTAAAAATCTGTATTATACAGGATATGATTATTACATCGATGGTAAGCTTAAGGGTGCATATTACTATTCCATGGAAAATGGGAATATGAATTTCTTTATATTAAATACATCAAGTCCGGAAGATTTTATTGAAGCCCGTACTGTTAAAGGAGAGATAATAAAAGACAATATTTCTGTGACTCATATAGTAGACAAATTAATATCATCAGCAGGTATCAGAGAGGATATGGTGGATAACTATTACTCATACTATGTTATCAGTGAGCTAGATTATCCATCAGCATATATTACATTGGTGTATGTGCTTTGTCTTTCCCCAGCATTGGTTTGTGGATTGTTAATCATCTACGTACTGTTGATAATTATAAATCCAACCATGCACTCTCAGGCAGAAGCATTGTCTGTATATGGAAATGTAAGACATGTAATAAAAGATATTAATTATGAACTTAAGAACAAGCTTTTGTATAAGAGAGAAAATGTATATATTACACACAATTATATGGTTGTTAGCTATCTGCTGAAAACTGTGGTAGTAAAGCTAGATGAAGTGAAATATATGTCCAAGAACTTAGTTGATAAAAATATTGGATTTGGAAGAGAGATAGAGGTATATAGACTTACCATATCAAATCCAGGAATTATTTTCTTTGAGATTGATTTCAATGACGAGGAATTTATTGACCAGGTAGTTGAAAATATTAGAGGATTTTAATGTGGAGTTTAAGTAAGGGGATTCTAAAAATCCCTTGACTTAAACACTTTACCTTGTTAAAATGTATATTTGTAAAGTTTATATTTAAAGGCAATGATGGTGCAACAAGGATTAAAAACTCCTTTCAGAGAGGCTGGGTCTTGGCTGAAAACCCTGCTAAGGAAAAGTGTTAATCTCATTTTCACACTGGAGCTGTATGCTTGAACACATTGTGGTGATGGCCATAATAAGTAGGGTATATCGTTAGTGCACGTTACGCACAGATTAAGTGCGATTATAATAATCGAATCAGGGTGGTACCGCGGAAGTTATGTTTCGTCCCTTAAGAGGATGAAGATGACTTCTATTTTTATTGCCCAAATCAAATTCTAGGAGGAAGAAAAATGAAAGAGAAACTTGATGGTATTCTTCAAAGCACTCTTGCAAATATTGAGGCTGCAACAGATTTGAATGCTCTTAATGACATTAAGGTTGCAATCCTTGGTAAGAAGGGTGAGCTTACACAAGTATTAAAGAGTATGAAGGACGTAGCACCAGAGGACAGACCAAAGGTTGGTCAGATGGTTAATGACGTACGTCAGGAGATTGAAACTAGCTTAGAGGCTAAGACTACTGCAATTACAAGAGCAGCTAGAGCTGAGAAGATGAAGAGAGAAACTATCGACGTAACACTTCCAGGTGTTAAGAAGATGGACGGACATAGACATCCTAACCAGATAGCTCTTGAAGATTTAGAGAGAGTATTTATCGGTATGGGATATGAGGTTGTTGAGGGACCAGAGGTTGAGTACGATAAGTACAACTTTGAGCTTCTTAATATTCCTGCAAACCACCCTGCAAAGGATGAGCAGGATACCTTCTATATTAATAAAGAGATTCTTCTTAGAACTCAGACTTCACCTGTACAGGCAAGAATTATGGAGCAGGGTAAGCTTCCTATCAGAATCTTATCCCCAGGTAGAGTTTTCCGTTCAGACGAGGTAGATGCAACACATTCACCTTCATTCCATCAGGTAGAGGGACTTGTAATAGATAAGAACATCACTATGGCAGACCTTAAGGGAACTCTTGACCAGTTTGCTAAGGAGTTCTTTGGTGAGAAGACAAAGACTAAGTTTAGACCACATCATTTCCCATTTACAGAGCCATCAGCAGAGGTTGACATAACTTGCTTTAAATGTGGCGGTAAGGGATGTAGAGTATGTAAGGGTAGTGGCTGGATTGAGATTCTTGGCTGTGGTATGGTTCACCCACATGTACTTGAAATGTGTGGTATCGACCCTAACGAGTATTCAGGCTTTGCATTTGGTATCGGACTTGAGAGAGTAACACTTCTTAAGTACGAGATAGATGATATGAGACTTTTGTATGAGAATGATACTAGATTTTTAGGCCAATTTTAGCGAAGCAAAGCAATGCACAGATTGACGAATATGCAGACCGGTAAGCTGGCTTACAACGGGATGCATATTAGACAATCTGTATAGTGCGCGCACGTAAAACGACGAGCCGTAGGTTCGGAGTCCGCATTGCTTTGATATTATAATAGAAAGGAAATAAGAATTATGAATACACCGATTTCATGGATTAAAGCATACGTTCCTGATTTGGACGTGGACATAAATGAATTTGTAGACAAGATGACTCTTTCAGGCTCACATGTAGAGTGCTACGAGAAGAAGGATAAGAATCTTGAGAAGATAGTAGTAGGTAAGATTGAGACTATGGAGCAGCATCCAGACGCTGACAAGCTTGTAGTATGTCAGGTAAATATTGGTGCTGAGACTATTCAGATTGTAACTGGAGCTAAGAATGTTAAGGTGGGAGATGTAATCCCTGTAGTTCTTGACGGTGGTAAGGTTGCAGCTGCTCATGGAGATAACAACGAGTATCCAGATGGAATTAAGATTAAGAAGGGTAAGCTTCGTGGTATCGAGTCAAATGGTATGATGTGTGGCATCGAGGAGCTTGGTTCATCAAGAGATTTCTACCCAGAAGCACCAGAGGATGGAGTATATGTATTCCCAGAGGATTCAGGAGTTAAGCCTGGTGATGACGCTGTTGCAGCCCTTGGTCTTAATGATGCAGTTGTAGAATACGAGATTACTTCGAATAGAGTAGACTGCTTCTCTATGATTGGTATGGCTAGAGAGGTTGCAGCTACATTTGATAAGGAGTTCATTCCTCCTGTAGTAGAGGTAAAGGGCTCAGGTGGAGACGTAAATGACTACATTTCAGTTGAGGTTAAGGACACAGACCTTTGCCCAAGATATGTGGCAAGAGTAGTTACAGATATTAAGATTGGACCATCCCCTAAGTGGATGAGAGAAAGACTTGCAGCTCAGGGAATCCGTTCAATCAACAATTTGGTTGACATAACTAACTATGTTATGGAGGAGTACGGTCAGCCAATGCACGCATTTGACCTTGATACTATAGCTGGTAACAAGATTATTGTTAGACGTGCTAATGATGGAGATAAGTTTGTTACTCTTGATGGTCAGGAGAGAACACTTGATAAGGATGTGCTTATGATATGTGATGGTGAGAAGGAGGTAGCTATTGCAGGTATCATGGGTGGTGAAAACTCTATGGTAACTGATAATATTAAGACACTTCTCTTCGAGGCAGCTTGTTTCGACGGAACTAACATAAGACTTTCATCTAAGAGAATCGGTCTTAGCACAGATGCATCATCAAAGTTCGTTAAGGGACTTGATCCAAACCTTGCACTTGAGGCTATTAACAGAGCTTGTCAGCTTATTGAGGAACTTGGTTGTGGTAAGGTTGTAGATGGTGTGGTTGATGCTTATGCAAATCCTGTGAGTGACAAGGAACTCCCATTTGAGCCAGAGAAGATGAATGGCTTACTTGGAACTGACGTAGCACCTGAGCAGATGCTTAAGTACTTTGACAAGCTTGGCCTTAAGTATGATGCAAATACAAATATGCTTACTATACCTACATTTAGACAGGACCTTAACTGTATGGCGGACCTTGCAGAGGAGGTTGCACGTTTCTACGGATATGATAATATCCCTGTAACACTTCCACGTGGTGAGTCAACTACAGGTAAGAAGAGCTATCCAGAGAGAATTAATGATGTGGCTAGAAATATCTGTGAGGCAAATGGTTTCTCAGGAGCTATGTGCTACTCATTTGAGAGTCCAAAGGTATTCGATAAGCTTCTTATACCAGAGGATTCAGCCTACAGACAGGCTATCGAGATTATGAATCCACTTGGAGAGGACTTCTCTATTATGAGAACTATATCTTTAAATGGACTTCTTACATCTCTTGCAACTAACTACAATAGAAAGAATAAGGATGCAAGACTTTACGAGCTTGCAAATATCTATATACCTAAGGCACTTCCACTTACTGAGCTTCCTGATGAGAAGATGAAGCTCACTATGGGAATGTATGGAGCAGGTGATTTCTTCACCATGAAGGGAGTTATTGAGGAGTTATGCGAGAAGCTTGGCTTTGGCAAGGATTGCATATATGAGCCAACAACTGAGCATCCATTCCTTCACCCAGGTCGTCAGGCTAATATTAAGAAGGGTAATCTTAATATTGGTTACTTAGGACAGCTTCACCCAGAGGTTGGCGACAACTATAAGATTAAGGCCGATGTATATGTGGCAGTTATTGACATGGCTACAGTAACTATGCTTTCTACATTTGACAGAAAGTACGAGGGTATCGCTAAGTTCCCTGGTATGACAAGAGACTTAAGTCTTGTAGTTGATAAGTCTATCTTCGTAGGTCAGATAGAGGCAGTTATTAAGAAATGTGGCGGTAAGTTACTTGAGTCTTACAAGCTTTTTGATGTATACGAAGGTGAACAGGTGGCAGAAGGTAAGAAGTCAGTTGCATACACTATGACATTTAGAGCAAAGGATAGAACCTTAGAGGATAGCGAGGTTTCTGCTATTATCGAAAAGCTTCTTAAGGAGCTTGGCAAGATGGGTATTGAAATCAGAGCCTAAAAACTATAATATATAACAGATTTTTCATTGCTTAATTCTGCGGGAAATAGTAGAATAAATAAAGTGGTGACAGTCTAGATGATTGCCTGACAGTGCCATATGACATTGCCAGGCATCTTTATTGTTAAAAAAAATATGTTACCAAGGTAATCGTTGGTGGCACGAAAGCTCCTTGTGGGGACTTTATGCTATATATTATTCGAAAGGAATTAATGCGTAAGCATTATGATGTTAAGTTATGCAGTTAAGTGATTTTTATTATGATTTGCCAGAAGAGTTAATAGCTCAGGATCCCCTTCTTAAGAGAAGCGACTCCAGATTAATGGTATTAAATAGAGAAGATGATTCTATAGAACACAAGGTTTTTAGAGACATAAAGGATTACATAAAGCCAGGCGACTGCCTGGTAATAAATGACACAAAGGTTTTGCCTGCTAGACTTATTGGCTCTAAGGAGGGAACAGGTGCTTCCATAGAGGTGCTTCTTCTGAAGCGCCAGGATGATAAGACATGGGAGACTTTGGTAAAGCCAGGTAAGAAGGCTAGACCTGGAGCTAGAATTAGCTTTGGGAATGGCAAGCTTATAGGTGAGGTTACAGATGTGGTAGAGGAAGGAAATCGTCTTGTTCGATTTGAGTACGATGGAATATTTGAAGAGGTATTAGATGAACTCGGTCAGATGCCACTTCCGCCATATATTACTCACCAGTTAGAAGATAAGAATAGATACCAGACAGTGTACGCAAAGCATACAGGCTCGGCAGCAGCACCTACCGCAGGGTTGCATTTTACAGATGAGCTTTTAAGTGAGCTTACTGATATGGGTGTAAAAATTGCCAGAGTTACACTTCATGTAGGTCTTGGTACATTTCGACCTGTTAAGGTGGATAACATATTAGAGCATCATATGCACAGTGAGTTTTATATGATAGATGATGAGGCTGCTAATATTATCAATGAAACTAAGGCAAATGGTGGCAAGATTATATCAGTAGGAACCACTAGCACAAGAACTTTGGAAACAGCTGCTGATGCAGATGGAACTATAAAGCCTTGTAGTGGTTGGACAGAGATATTTATATATCCGGGATATAAGTTTAAATGCGTGGATAGACTTATAACAAACTTCCATCTGCCGCAATCTACTTTACTTATGTTGGTATCAGCGCTCTATGATAGGGAGAAGGTACTCGAAGCATACAAGGTTGCAGTGGATGAGAGATATAGATTTTTTTCCTTTGGAGATGCTATGTTTATATTATAGTCAAAACTTAGGAATACATTTTATAAAGAAATGCAAAATATATTGTAATTAAACAAAGAATAATTAAGGAGGAGAGCATGAAGAATTTCAAAGAAGGTATAGCTTTATTAAAATTCAATCTCTCCTCTATTATTTTGTTTGAAATTATTCACAAGATAATATCTACTGCCATATTGGCACCATTAGTATATGCAATACTTAATTTCTCTATTGATATAGCGGGACTTAACTATCTGTATTCCAGTACCATGACCCTTTACTTTACCAAGCCATCAACCTATGCTTGTCTATTTGTCATACTTATGGTTTTGGCGATGTTCTTCCTAATCAATATCTGTGGAATAATATGTGCTATGGATTATTCTAAGAGGGGAGAGAAAACAAATCCGCTGGTACTACTTTTGAAGGGATTATTTAATGCCTTAAGAGTTATAAGTCCTAGAAATATGGGGATTATATTCTACGTTCTTGCGGTCCTTCCGGTTACATTTTCTGTTATGATATCAGGATCCTTGTTCGGTATCAGACTTCCTGAATTCTTTAGACAGTTTATTAAGATGAATGAAAGAGCTGTAGCTATAGCTCTTATTATATATGTTGCAATATGTATAATTACAGTGTGTAAAATATTTGCTTTAAACTACTTTACCTTGCATCACTTCAAATTTCATGAGTCGGTGGTTTTAAGCAAAAAGGTTATGAAACACCATACTTTAGGAATATTTCTAGGGGTAATTCTATTAAATGTTGCTCTTGTTGGAATTATGTTCCTGTTAGAAACAGTATTTTCTTTGGCAGCTAAGGGTGTGTTGTCAAAGTTCATAAGCTCTAAGGCCTTAAGCTTCGGCGTGGATATTGCAGCAGAGATTATATTCTTTGTGATTTACATTACATTTTCCATTATATCAACCCCTTTGATTTACTCTTATATATGTGCCTGCTTTTACAGATATGAGGAGGAATGTGACCATGAAGAGGTGTCTGAGCGAAGAGAGAAGCGCCAGGAGGATATAGAAGAGAATAAACAAAAGCGCAATGTGGCAAGACGAAATAGTATAGCATATGGAACTATGCTTGTATTTGGTCTTTTGCTAAATGGATTCTATATATATCTAAGTATAAATGACAAGATTGAACTGGATATATATTATTCTAACAGGGCTACAGTTACTGCTCACAGAGGTGATAGCAAGCATGCACCAGAGAATACTATGGCAGCTATAAGTCTAGCCGTGGAGAATCAGGCGGATATAGTAGAGATTGATGTAAGGCAAACCAAGGATGGGGTGTTAGTGCTTATGCATGATGAATCCCTACTTAGAACCACAGGAGTAGATAAGCTGGTAGGCGAGGTGGATTATGACTTTGTCACAAGCCTAGACCCAGGTAGTGATTTCTCTGAAGAATATGCCGGTGAGAAAGTTCCAACTTTAGATGAAGTGTTAGAATTCGGCAAGGAGAATGATGTATTTTACAATATTGAGTTAAAGCCTGAAGACTATTACCAAGGTTACGAGGAACATATAGTTGCCTTGATAGAAGAATATGAATACCAGGATAATTGTGTGGTTGCGTCTTCAGACCAGGACGCACTTAGAAAGGTGAAAATGCTTAATCCTGACATCAAGACCATATGCATAGTACATGTTATATATGGTAATTTCCAGGATATGGAATTCGTGGACGGATACAGTGTGAGACACAATTTTGTGACCAAGGATTTGGTGAGCAAAATCCATAGCTTTGATAAGGAAATCTATGTGTGGACTGTAAATAGTGAAACTAAGATTAAGAAGCTTCTGCTACTTGATGTGGATAGTATAATCACCGACATACCGTACGAGGCTAAGGAGATAATATATAATGCCAATGAGTCCTTGTTTACTGATTGGCTGGGAAGACTGATAGAGGAGTATTAGAGGGGTTAAATCTAGTAAAATAATCTATGGTGAATAATTAAGAGGTTCCAATAAGGAGCCTCTTTTTGACAACGAATAGTGTTTTTTTTATAACGAACTGCAAAAAAATGGGCAAAATCATAAAAAAAGACCAGTTCGTTTGAAAAAAAGCATAGTTCGTCGCCGGGAACGTAAATTTATATTAATTTATGATATAATTCTAGCCTAATTCTTAAAATTAAAATACTGAATGATGAGAATAATAGGTAGATAATAATAACCATTGTCAGTAAATAATTTTGGCTGGATTAGAAAGTAAATTTTTGATAGAATATGAATGGAGGTTTTACAGCATGATAAAAGTGTGTGTGTGCGACGATGATGTAACAATTGTAGATAGGATTAATTCTGTAATAGATGATTTATCCAAGAGCAATAATATTAAAACAAAAGTGGATGTATTCTACGATGGAAAGACACTTATTCAAAATTTGGAAAAGAATAATTCATATTATGATGTATTGTTTTTGGATATAGAAATGAATGATATGGATGGAATAGAGACTGCTAGGCAATTGAGACTAAGGGATGAGCAGGTTTATATAATATATGTTACGAGTCATGAAAATTATGCTATAGAGACTTTTTCTGTTAGACCATATCAATTTGTGTTAAAACCATTTGACGATAAGGTGATTGAAAAGTATTTTATGGATGTGTATGAGAAGATACTATCTTGTGATGAAAGTTATGGATTTAAGCATAAGGGAACATATTATAAGATTCTGCTTAAAGATGTAAAATATTTTGAAAGTAAAAATAGGAGTATTGTTATTCATATGGTAGATGGTACAACATATGAGTATTACGATATTTTGGACAAATTAGAGAAAAAACTTTCTATGTTTAAGATGGATTTTTTGAGAATACATAAATCCATGTTAGTTAATACAAGATACATAACAAAAAAACGCTATGATCAGATTGAACTTATGGATGGTGAAAAACTAATGATAAGTCAACTGAAGAGGAAAGAAATTAACGAATATTATATAAAAAATGCCGAGGAAATGATGAGAAATGGAATTAATAATTAATACTTTATTAGGATTGCTATCAGCCTATATTCTGTATGAGTATTACATAACTTTTTTTGATGTGCGAAAAGATTCACTGGTAGCAAAATTAATTTTAGTAACATATGTTGTATGGCAATTAATATCTATGCCAGCTTTTTTTGATATACATTCCACAGTAAGGGCAATAATAGGGATAGCTTTCATTTTCATTGTTGGAATATGTTTTACTGGTTCGGGAACAGGTAAAATAGTATTTGCATTTATTTATAGTGGAATATGGTTTTTAACCGAGATGTTGGTTGGTTCTATATTTATGATGTTACAAATTGATATTATAATATACAGTACTTTGGGATCGGCTATTTGTGAATTATACAAGTTATTACTGGTAAAAATGCTTCAATTATTTTTCCAGCACGGAAGCATACGAGGCTTCTCTTGGAAAAATAATAGTATTTTAATGACAATTCCTATTGCAGCTATATTTTTCTCATATCAAATGTTTGCACTTACATCAAAGACTGGTAAGAAATCGGATATTATTATATCAAGTATAGCATTTGTTTTGCTAATGATGTCCATATTTTTGATTTTTGTTATGTACATAAAATTAGTAGATAGATATGAACTTAAAAGAAAAAATGATATATTTGAAAAAGAGATAGCGTTGCATTCGGAATACATAAAAGAAAAAGAAGGTGTTATGAATGAGTTTCGAAAAACAAAACACGATTTGAAACATACGTTGTTAAATGTTTTGGATTTATTGCGGAACGAAAAATATGATGCTCTCGAAAAGTACATAGAGGATATTGCTGACTTAAAGATCATGGAAAATCTAACCATATCAAATACAGATAATACTCTTGTGGATGCTTTGATAAATTATAAATATGAAAAAGCAAAAAAGAATGGAATAAAGTTTTGCGTAAATGCAAAGATACCTTATAATTTACCATTTGACAACGCAGACCTTTGTGTAATATTAGGTAATGCGCTTGATAATGCTTTAGAAGCTAGTGAAAAAGTATCAAAAGATAAAGCGTTTATAAATCTTATGATGAGATATGCAGAAGATAATTTAGTTATAGTTATAGAGAACTATTTTGAGGGAAAGAATAATAGGACTAAAGAAGGAAAAATAATAACAAGCAAAAAAGAACATTTCAATCATGGTATTGGATTAAGTTCTATTCAAAATGCGATTACAAAATATAATGGACATATGAAAATTGAAGAAAATAACTCTGTATTTAAATTATCATTAATTATGTACAGTTAAATATTGTGACAGACCTGTTGTCTATATTGACAAATGGGTCTGTTTTTTTGTTATTTTACATTGACGACCTATTAATTTCAACATTTGCATAACGCATTTTCAACAAGTGACGAAAATATCCGTTTTTTTCTGTTACAATGCAAAAAAAGCAAAGGAGGAAAAATTAATGAATTTATCAATTAAGAAAATGACAGTCAAGAATGCAATTCCACATCTTATTGCGATGTTAGGAGCGATGTTTGCTCTTTTTGGTGCAAATGCAGGTTGTCTTGTTATATTTCATCAACCAGAAAAACCAGACTTAAGTAAGCTAAGAAAATTTTAGCAAACTGGTGATTAAACATTGTTTACATTTTATTTAAAACAAGGGCGTAATCCATAATATGGGTTATGCCTTTGTTATTTTCAACACATCATATATTGTTTTCAACAACTGGCAAATTATGTCGAAATTTTGTGTTATAATCGGGCGAAAATGAAGGGTGAGAACTATGGATTTTATTTCAAAGAAGTTAACTGATTACATAGTAAAAAAAGGCGTAATTAAAGAGGAAGATTATGAAATTTATCATTATGGATTGCAAAGTGGTATTGAAGTGATTTTATGTATATTGCTAAGCATTATAATCGCCACCGTATTAGATGTTTTTTTAGAGTCCTGCGTAGTGGCGTTGGTTTTATTTTCGCTTAGGGCATACATATGTGGAATTCATCTTAAAAGATATGTCAGCTGCTTAGTATGGTCAACGACTGTTTTGACTGTGGGAACTTACTTATCAACTTTTATATCATTGTCTAGAAACGTAGTATTAGCTATATGTTTGCTTGTATTACCAATTATTCACAAACTGTCATATTACACAGTTGCTTATAATTCTCAGTTAGAGGAAATAGCCTTTTTTACTAAACAGAGAAAACGAATTATAGTAGGGATTTTAATATTTCTTGTGTTGCTGTTTTGCTTTGGAGAATCTCAACTAATAGAACAGGTATTTTATGCACTGCTAGTGGCCTTAGGTTCAATTTTGGTGGAAATAATTAGAATAAAAGTTATAAAAAAGAGCAAATAAAAGCATAGAGAAAAGATGAAATATATATTCGAAGAGGTATGTTAAGGAGAGATAGGTGTGAAAAAGATTATTAATAAGTTATTAATAACAATAGGGATTATAGGTGTATTCTTTGTGGGAAGCATAGCAGGAATAAAATATAATGAATATTTATATAATCAACAGGAAGAGAACAAGGTTGATGTAAATACTATAGCAATTGTTAATATGGATCAAGGAATAATCAATGACGGAGAGTTAATAAATTATGCCAGTCAATTGATAAGTATTCCTGATGATAGATTTATTTCTACTGGTTTGAATGATGCTAAGAATGGTGTAGAAAATGGGAAGTATGCTGGATATATTATGATTCCTGAAAATTTTTTATTATCAGTTACATCATTAGAAACTAACCAACAAAAAGCTGTGTTGCAGTATAAGTTAAATTCAAACTTAACTCATGAGGCAGAGTTAAAAGCTTCTAGCGATATAAATCAATTTGCTACAAAACTCAATTCGAACGTTAGCTATATGTATATTGATGGAATAATGTCTCAGTACCATAAAATTCAGGATGAATCAGTAATTATTATGCAGAATGACAATGCTGAATTAGTAAAATTAGAGTCAATAGATGTTAATAATCTTATAGTTGTACCAGAAGCAGTAGCTGAAACCATTGTAGAAGATGATGTAGAACCAATAGATTTAGATGCTTTTTTACTGGAAAATGAGGAAATCCTGGATAAATTATATTTGGAATATGCGCAAGCTTCTGAAAATGGTAAAGATGCATTTGCAAAGATATGTGAAACAAAAGTTGATGTTACTACAGCTTCTTCTAAATTCTTTTCTGATTATAAAACAGTAATAAACGCTACAGCGACTAATCAAGCTACGCTACTTGATATAGGAGAGAATAATCTAAAAACTGCGTTGGGAATTCATAATGATAAAGTTTCTGACAAAACTGAGTATATGAAAGAAAAAATAGGATATATTGTCGAGGAACAAAGGAAAGCAGATGAACTTTCGGCACAGTCACAACTAGATACTATTTTAAACAATAGGGATGATGATATGGAAATGTCATTAGAAAGGTTACAGGAATTGTGGGAGGAAACTTTATCAAAAACAAAGTCTTTTGCAGAAAGTGAAGTTAAGACTATTGATGATGAATTAAGAACATATTACCAGGAGCAAATAGATTCACAAATTGACAGTATTATAGAAGATGCATATTTGCAAGGGGCAAAAGACGCGCTGTCGTCTATTGAATATAATTTGGCTTACTATGAGGATGAAGAGGAGGCAACACCAGGAGATGCCGTTAAACAGGTGGATGGAGAAATTGATATAACCACAGTAGGTGATATTACAGAACAAGACAAGCTGTACTCTTATGATGAAATACAGCGTGTTCACAAAGAATATTTATTGACAGAGGTATGCGAGGATCAAACATTATACAGTGAGACAGCTCTTAGAATAATATTAAAAGAAAGCTTAGACAATAATTATATTCAGTGGAGTAATGCGGAAATAACAATACCATCACCTGAAAATATGTATGATGAAGAGATGGGTGAAGAAGATGGTGAAACTGATGAAATAAATAAGGAATCAGAAACAATAAACCTTGAGATTTGTAAAATTGCAAGTGAGGAAAATATATTAAATACTGCTACGGATTTTTCTACTTTGTTTTTGTTGGGAGAGGATAAAAACCAGATAGCTAACATTATACAGAGAGATTTCAAGGATTCATTGCTGACGGAAAGTAATACACAGATGGAAATACTTGATGATTCCATGGATAACCTTAATGGTAAGATAAAGGCTTATGAAGATAAAATAATTAATTTTGACCCATATTATTATATAAAAAGTGAGAACATGGATACGTATTTAAATGACATAGAAGCAAATACAATGGATATGACAGGTGCTGTACAAAGCAATAATGCGGATTACATATCATACGCAATGGACGTTTGTTCTTCAAATACGGAAACAACTAATGCCATAAGGACGGAATTAAGTGAAGCGAATGAGACTACGGTTGCTAATATTGAAGGATGTATAGGTGAATTAATAGACTCTAGGCAGGAAACAAATAGTTATAATGTGGAAAAATTAGAGCGATTTACGCAATCATTACAGTATACGAGAGAAGGTAAACAAGCTGATGTACAGGTGTATGATTATATTGTTAGTCCCGTAATAACACACAATCTTGATTATATAATTCAAGAAAAAGAAGGTGAAAAAGAATTAGATAATAGTATGCATGTTGTAGTTATGTCGTTATTTGTTCTGGGAATATTGTTATGCATTGTCTTGATATGCTCTGTTATGGTTACGTATATGTTAGGAAAAAATAAAAAGTATGATAATTCAATTTAATAATTGATTTATTTATAAATTTACGGAAAGGAGATGGGAAAATGTCTGATACATTATCAATGAGCTTTGAGGATATAAGTGATGAGATAGCTAGATTAAAATTATACGTAGAAGAATTTCAGTCTACAACATCATCCATGACAGCTAGTGTAACTACATTGTGTGATGGATGGATATCTGCTGCATCAGATTCATATCGTGAAGATTATGCTACAGTTGCATCGAGTTTCACACAAACTACAGATGTAGTGAGCGCATTAATAGCTTCAATTGAGAGTTATGTTGGAGATATAAAGAGCGTAGAACAGGCTTATACTGGAAGTAAGGTGACAAAGTAGTAGTAATTGTGGAACAAGGGTTGATATAGTTTAAAACTTATCAACCTTGTTCCGTATATTATATGAAAGGATTTGACATGGATACAGAAGATTACATTATAGAATCAGAAAGCACGGAATCGGAAGGTGGAATAGAGCTAGATGGGGAATCGTGGAAGGAGAGAGATGATACTACTTATACATCGTTATTGGACTTGTATGGTGTGTCAGATTTGTTTTCTGAGGAGGTAACAGTTTCCTATAAACATATTGAAGTGGAAAAAGATATAAAAGAACAAAAGTTAATGGATTACGTGGTGTCTGGAGAAGTTGTGGTCAACAATCGGACAAGTAAGGACGAGGAATTAATAGATTATATATTCTCTGAGGAAATAGACATCTCTAAAGTAAAAGAATACGACAAAGAAGAAAAAGGTTTTGGAATACTGATAACAATAGTAGGGCTATTTGTCGTATTAGCTTTTTGTTTATTTATGGTGAGATTTAATATTAAGAGACAAAATAGGAGAGAAAAGTATGGGATTGAAATTAACATGGAGGATTAAGGGACAGGAAGATATTGATCTGATGGTATTAGAGAATCAGAGAATAGTTGACACAATGCACGTGTTGGTGGAAAGAGGTTTTATGGATGAGGAATTGGCTACTACTACCAGATGTGTTAAATCCTTACGAACCAATAATCAAATAAACATACTTTTAACATATAGAGCGGGACATATCTTTTCGGGAGATATTTTAGAATTGTAATTACAAAGGAGTGGACGTATGTCAGGAAGTAAATCAAGAGGTTTTTCCAGGTCTGGAAGAGATAATGAAGAAGATAAAAGTATCAAGCTTGCATTTTATAAAACACAAATTAGTTTAACCAATGGCATATTAACTACGGTTAAAGGTTGGGTGAGTGCCTTAATTAGAGAACAGGGAAATATAAATTCGTATATAGAAGACTGGGCAACGCAGAAAGTTATATATGACTCAAATGAAAATCTGTCAGAGGTGGTTATAACAAATGTATTTGAAGGTGTCTGTGCAGATACAATAAAGACTGAACTTGCAGACTGTATAACTATTATGGAGCAAACCTGTAGTGATGCTAGTACTTTAAGTGCTGATTTGACATTGCAGATAGCTAAGTTGAACGAGTATATAGCACAGCTAAACTCTCAGTTAACTTCATTGAACTATCAGATGAGCTTATTATAGGAGGATACGCATATGGCAGATAAAGTAAATCTACGACAAAGTGAGTATGAAACTATAGGAACAGAATTATCTAATATGCATACTACACAATTGGAAAATATAAATGGAATAATAGAAGAGATAAGAACTATGGTTACTGATGAGCAAGTTTTCGCAGTGAATGATATATCAAGCAAGATAACAGATATGCTGGATGTTGTATCAACTGATGTGGTGGCTTTGTTAGAGCAGATATTTGAGGGAAGTGAGAATGGGGTTGCTAATATGATAATAAGTATGTCTTTGACGGACAGCGTTAGTGTGTAGAGGGGGTAGCATATGAGTGATGTTAGTGTAAGTTTGAGTACCGTAGGAAGTGAAACTGCAAAGATAATTGCAGCTATACAGGCAGATATTATAGATGCTACTGAAACTTCTAGAATTACAATATTAGATAGTATAGAGAATTCTGCAGGGGATTTTATTGAATCTCTGAAGGAGGATGTAATTAGGGAGGCTGCTACAATTACTTCCGTAGGGAATCTGTTGATTGAGATGTTGAATTATGTGCAGGCAGCAGCAAATTGTTTTGCGTATATAGATTATTCATATAGTGGTTCGCATATAGATAAATAATGCAGAAAGATAACAAATGGAGGATAAAATCATGAGTGATTTGGGAAATACAACACTAGATAGAGATATGGCATTCGACACAGATGCTATGAATGACCTGCTTACACAGGGTAAGTCTGTCCTGTCAGAGGCTATAAGAATAAGTGGTGAAATTAATACCTCCATTTCAAATATTGCAACAGTATATGAATCTATAGATGCAAGTTATAGAGTGACTGCCATTCCTGAGGATGCGCTTAAGATTAGGTTACAGCTCATGAAAAATAACTATCAGGATACTCTTGATAGGATGGATACTATGCTTACTAGACTTATTGGTCAGATTCCAGTAAATGATTTGAGCTTTTCTCAAAGTATAAATAGTGTAGGAGAGGTACTTGATTCAGTAAAAATGAGAGTTGAAGACCTAAGAAGTTTGTTTAAGGGAGGTGATATAAGCTTAAATTATGATGAGTTTAAGGAAAGGCTTGAAAGAGTAAAAGCAGATTGGGATAAAACAACAGCTGAACTACAAGAAAGAGTTGAAGAATTAGAATGGGAAATGTTTGGCGTGAGTTGTACTTTAGCACAGTATAGCTACGACCCTGTCAATCTATCCACAGGGAATTTTGTCTATGACCACGAGGATATAAAAATCGGTGGTGAGATACCACTTTTCTTCCACCGTTATTACAATGCCAAGGACAGAACCAAGGGCGTATTAGGACGATGCTTTCTTCATAATTACGAGATAAGCTTAAAGAATGATGAGGATAAGGGCAAGGTTACAATCCGTATGCAGGATGGTCTTAAGAAGACCTTTAAGAAGGATAAGAGTGGAGTTTATGTGGGAAGTAACTCTTCCCTTGAGACTCTTACCAAAGAGGAAAAAGGGTATAGGCTCCGAACTATAGGTGGAGAAAGCTACCTGTTTGATGAAGCCGGAGCTATGGTTCGTATGGAGGGAAGAACCGGCAGGGGAATTTCCTTTAGCTATGATGAGGACAGGCATCTGGTAAGGGCTGAAACTGATAATGATACATATCTTACATATAGCTACAATCAGGATGGACAGCTTGTGTTTGTTGAGGACCACACCGGAAGAAGGGTACAGCTTATTTACGACAGAAAGAAACTGGCAGAAGTTAAAATTCCACAGGGAAATATCTACACCTATCGCTATGGAAAGAACGGAAGAATAAGTGAGGTTATAAATCCTAGAGGATATGTGGCAGTAACCAATACCTACGATGAAAAGTATAGGGTAACCCATCAGTCATTCCCTGACGGGGGAAGCATGGAGTTTGCCTATGACGATGATAAGCGACATGTGACCTTAACAGAGAGAAACGGAAGCAAAACCACATATGTGCACGACAGTAAGTATCGCAACACAGATATCTACTATGAAGACGGAACCAAGGAGCACTTTGAGTACAATAAGAAAAATCAGAGAATTCTTTACACAGACAGAAATGGTAACACTACCAGAATGAGCTATGACGATAAAGGCAATCTTACCCAGGCTATTAATGCATTGGGGGATAAGGTGAACCTTACCTATAACGGAGACAATAAGCTTATATGTCTCAAGGTTAACGGAAAGGAAAAGCTTAAGAACAGCTATGACAGCAAGGGTAACCTTACGTCCTCAAAGGGAGCAGACGGAGTCGGTAACAGCATAAGCTATGATGATAAGGGAAGACCGGTTGAGATAGTAAATCCTGATAAAACAGTGACCAAGGTTAGCTATGATGACAGGGGTAACATTACCCAGATAGAAGAGTCTGGGATAATAAGAATTAACTATGATTATGATGAGCTTAACAGAGTAACCAGTGCCAAGGATGGAAACGGAAATCTCACCTGCTATGAGTATAACCAGGACAGTAAGATAAGCACAGTAACCAATCCTCTGGGATATAAGAGAAGCTATGTCTATAACCCAAGCGGTAAAGTGACAGAGGTTACAGACTTTGACGGATATAAGGTAAGTGCTGATTATAATGAATTAGGTAAGGTAAGCAGACTTACTGACAAGGAAGGAAACATAACAGCCTACGAATACGACAGGATGTGGAATATAAGCAGTATAACCTACGCCGATGGAGGAGTTGTAGGTCATACATATGATAACAATAACCGCCTTAAGGAAATCAAACTACCTGAGGGAGGTCTTATTTCCTATACCTATGACGGGAACGGAAACCGTCTTACCGTAACAAACAGAGAAGGAAACTGTACTACCTATGAATATGATGCACTTAACAGGGTTACACAGGAGACTGATGCAACAGGAGCTAAGGTATCGTATAGCTATGACGGAGAAGGGAACCTAGCATCCGTAACGGACCCTAAGGGTAATGACACAATCTACATCTATGACGAGATGGGAAGATGTATAAGAGTAACAGATGTATTAGGGAACGTTACAACATACGGCTATGATTCCATGGGAAGGATAGAAACCATAGCATACCCTAACAATGGTGTAGAAAGAAGAACCTATAAAAATGGAAGACTATCCCATATAGAAAAAACTAATGGAACAACCATAAGCTACGAATACGATAATAATGGAAACTGTATAAGTATAGATAAAGGGGCAGGAGAAAAGCTGACTCTTACTTATGATGCCTTAAATAGGGTAATGAAGGCAGTAAATTCTGACGGAGGAGAGATAAACTATACCTATGACGTAATGGGTAATGTTACATCAGTAACAGATGCATTAGGTAATCTAACCTTATACTCCTACACTCCAAACGGAAACCTAAAGACAGTTACTGATGCAATGGGTAATCAGAGCAGATACAGCTATGACAACATGAACCGTTTGGTAAAGATGGAAAGAATAGGGGAAATAGAAGAAGGAGAAAACGAAGAAAAAATCCAGACCACCATATATGAGTGGAATAAAGAAGGAAAGGTTTTAAGGATTACAGATCCACTTGGTAATGTAGAAACCTTTACCTACAACAAGAATGCTATGCTTACAGAAAAGTGTGATAAAGATGGATATCATACAAAGTATGACTATGACAGCAGAGGTCTGCTTACTGACATTCTATATGCAGACGGAAGCAGTGTAAGCTATGCATATGATGAGCTAAGAAAGCTTAATGAGATAAAGGATAGTACAGGAATAACTAAGATAATAAACGATGCCTTAGGAAGAGTAATAAGTGTAACTGACCCTGAGAATAACACAGTAGGCTATAAGTGGGGAAGGATGGGAGAAAAGCTTGCTCTTACATACCCTGACGGAAGAGAAGCCCAGTATAACTATAACACTCTAGGACAGCTCGAAACCCTTACTACAGATAAGGGTGTTATAAGCTACTCCTATGATGAACAGGGAAGATTAACAGAGAAAAGCTTCCCTAACAGTGTAACAACAAAGTATTCCTATAACAGCATAGGAAGATTAGAAAGCATACTCCATAAGGGAGAAAACATAACAGAAAGCTACATCTATTCTTATGACTTGTCAGGTAACAAGACAGCAGTAATAAAGGAAAGACAGGGAATAAGTGAAGATAGTGGAGAATACCAGTATGGATATGATGCACTAAACCGTCTTACAGAGGTAACAAAAAACGGAAGTCTTATAAGAAGGTATGGTTATGATGCCTTTGGAAACCGTACTGAAAAGGAAAATTTTAGTAACGAGACAGCAGAAAGGACAACCTATAGCTACAACGCTAACAACCAGCTTATAAACCTTATAAGTGGAGAAGAAACTAAAGATTACAGTTATGACATGAGAGGAAACTTGATAGGAGTAACCAGAGGAGAAGAACTGATAAAAAGCTTCACCTTTGATGCAACCAACAGGATGACTATGTCATCAGGTGTAAAGGATGGAATAAGAAAGAGAGCAGACTATCGCTATAACGGACTAGGACAGAGAGTAGGACAGAATGTATATGAAAACAATAGCATAAACTCAGAAAAGGAAATCCGCTACACCATAGACCTAACCAGACAGTATCATAATCTTCTAAACTTAAAGGATGATATAGCAGGAAAAGACCAGACCTACTATTGGGATATGAACGTAGTGTCTATGGAAGAAAACGAAGCCTACAGCTACTACCTTCAGGATGACCTTGGAAGTCCAATGCAGCTTGTGGATGAGGACGGTCTCATAATGGAGACCTACGGCTTTGATGAGTTTGGTATGGAGTTGCCAACAGATAACATCCTGGCAATCAATGTAAATAGAATCAATAACCCAACCACTGCAGGTTTACATAACAATAAACAACAACCATTCAGCTTCACAGGCTACCAGATGGACGAAGCAGGAGAGATGTACTTTGCTCAAGCTAGAAGATATGATGCTAGTGTTGGAAGGTTTGTGAGTGAGGATAGGGTGAAGGGTAATGCACTCAACCCTATAACAACTAATCCTTATCAGTATTGTAGTAATCATCCATTAAAGTTCATTGACCCGACGGGAGATGTGTACATAATTATTTGGTCTTATGGAAAAGATGATGCACAGGATTTTGAAGATGAATATTATAACAACTACGGTGATTCATATGATGCTAGTGTTTATGGTTCAATTTCAGTAGAAGAAATGCAGGCGACAGTGGGTACAGTAAATACACCTAAAGATGAAAGAAACGTAACTATAAATTGGAATCTACATATGTGGTATGAACATTGTCGTAGATCTCCTTTTGCAAGAGCTGCATATACAAGATATGATGAGCTAGTTGAGATGGGAATTCCTGAAGAAGAAATAGTGCTTGTAAGAGTTGATGGAAAAGAAGATTTGGTAGAAAAGTGGAATTCATGGACAAATTATGAGTCGGTGCAAGGTGTGGAGTTTTATTCTCATGGTAATGCGGGGGAACCCAATATGTATCTCGGATCGACAGGTCTGTTTTTTAACGAAAGCCTACCAAAACTAAATTGGAAAGCGTCAGAAGAATGTTTGTATCCTTATATGAATTTTTATGGATGTACTACAATAGATGAATTTTCACAAAAAATTGCAGATTATCAGGGAGTAAGGGTGTCTGGAAATAAATTAACATCTTCTTTTTCACAGTCTAAGTATGAATATGTGAAGATTAACGAGATGGGTACTGAACATAATGTGTATATGGGAGTATATGGCACTTATGATGATGGCTCGATTTGGATAAATGATGGTGTAGTATCTTTAGGAATGCAAAGAATCATTGGGTTTGTTTTAGGAAGAGATTTAAGCCCTATGTGGACATGCTACCCGAAGTGCGAAAATTACTGATTGATTCGAGGTGAAAAGATGCTAAGAGGAAAAAGATATTTAATATGCATTTTTGTGCTATTGATAATAGTATGTGTCATAGTAATTAAAAATAAAAAGTATCCTCTGTATGATGGAGATCAAAAAGTAAAATCTGTTGAAATTTATTATCTTAATAGTGAAAAAGAAATAAATCAAAGATATGTATTAACAGATAGGGCTGACGAATGTATCCAAATGCTTGAACGAATCAAAGTAAAAATGACTATAAAAAAGCGTGGAGGATACGGAGATAACTTGGTCGTAATATACATTAATTATGAAAATATTGATGGTTATACTTATATATGTTTTCGTGATGATTTAATAACATACGATGAATCAGGAAAGGAACTTTATAGGATGAGTGATGAGGATTATGAAATGTTCATTGGATATATACAAGGTCTGAGTGAGTGAGGGCATATTCTCCAAAGAAGTGGAGATGTTATGATAAGCAAGAAATCAAGTATGATTGATACATTATCAAAGTAAATACAGTATAATCATAGAAACGGAGGATTAATTATGAGTAACAACACAACACTAGACAGAGACATGGCATTCAACACAGACGCTATGAATGACCTGCTTACACAGGGCAAGTCTGTCCTGTCAGAGGCTATAAGAATAAGTGGTGAAATTAATACCTCCATTTCAAATTTTGCAACAGTATATGAATCCATTGATGCAGGATATAAGGTAACAGATATAGCTACGGATATAACTAGCATAAGACTTCAGCTTATGTCTAGTTGTTACCAGGATACCATTGACAGGATGGATACACTTCTTACAAATCTCACTAGGACAGCTTGAAACCCTTACCACAGATAAGGGTGCTATAAGCTACTCCTATGATGAATAGGGAAGATTAGCAGAGAAAAGCTTCCCTAATAATGTAACAACAAAGTACTCCTATAACAGTATAGGAAGATTAGAAAGCATCTTCCATAAGGGAGAAAACATAACAGAAAGCTACAGCTATGCCTACGACCTATCAGGTAACAAGATTGCAGCCATAAAAGACAGACAGGGAATAAGTGAGGATAGTGGAGAGTACCAGTATGGATATGATGCATTAAACCGACTTACAGAGGTAACAAAAAACGGAAGCCTCTTAAGAAGATATGGTTATGATGCATTTGGAAACCGTACTGAAAAGGAAGACTATGGTGACGAAACATCTGTAAGAACAACATATAACTACAATGCTAACAACCAGCTTATAAACCTTATAAGTGGAGAAGAGACTAAAAGTTACAGCTATGACATGAGAGGAAACCTGACAGGAGTAACCAGTGGAGAAGAACTGATAAAAAGCTTTACCTTTGATGCAACCAACAGGATGACTATGTCATCAGGAGTAAAGGACGGAATAAGAAAGAGAGCGGACTACCGCTATAACGGACTGGGACAGAGAGTAGGTCAGAGGGTATATGAAAATGAGAACATAAACCCAGAGAAAGAAATCTATTACACTCTAGACTTGACAAGACAGTACCACAACCTTCTCAACTTAAAGGATAACATAACAGACAAAGAACAGATCTACTATTGGGATATGAACGTAGTGTCTATGGAGGAAAATGAAGCCTATTGCTATTACCTACAGGATGACCTGGGAAGTCCAATGCAGCTTCTGGATGAGGAAGGGCTAATAATGGAGACATATGGCTTTGACGAGTTTGGTGTGGAGTTGCCGACAGATAACATCCTGGCAGTCAATGCAAAATGAACCCACAACCTAAACATTACAGGTTTACATAACAACATGCTGCAACCATTCAGTTTCACAGGCTACCAGAAGGACGAAGCAGGAGAAATGTACTTTGCCCAAGCAAGAAGATATGATGCGAAGGCTGGAAGGTTTGTGAGTGAGGATAGGGTAAAGGGTAATGCGTACAATCCTATGACAACTAATGTGTATTTATATTGTTATAATCAACCTATAAATTAAGTAGATTTGAATGGTATGAATGTTACCACAACTGAAAGAACATAGGCATGTGAAAAACTGCAAGAAGAACAGTGTTTAAAGTATGAAGAAGGGGAGTGTTGTATTATGGAAAGAGCAATTAATGACGCCACTCTTAATAAAGCAGGTGATATATATCAATATTTAATAGCTTTGAAAGATTGTTTTGACCTTAATGATGGTGATGTGCTTCAAATCGAGGTTAATGGTGATGTAAGTGTTATAAATAAAAATGGTGGTGTGTTTCAAAAGGAAGTAAAACATCATTTAGGAAAGAAAACACTATCGGATAGAAATATAGATTTTTGGAAGACACTTGCTAATTGGTACGAAGATTATGATAGAGTAAAAAGCTTTTCGGATTTTATATTAAGTACAACAGCAGGTAATGAATCATCGTCTTTTTCTAATTGGAATAATATGAATAAAGTAGAAAAACTAGAGCTAATTATTGAAATTGGTAGAGAGATTAAACCAAGGGAGAAAACGTTTAGAGAACAATATAATAGAATATTCAATGATACATATGATAAGCAACGTTTGCTGCATATTTTGGATAAATTTACTATACAATTCGCACAGACCTCTATAGCAGGTATATCTCGTGAGTTTACAAAATATTTACTGCCAATTTCGGAAGAACATAGAGACGGTTATATTTATGCTTTGCTTGGCGGAATATTAAAAAAAGTAGCTGAGTATCCTCATAAGTGGGAAGTGACTAAAAAAGAATTTGAAGAATTATGTATCACTGAAGCTCTAGCACGTGGAATTAATGGAACGATTAAATTGCCTAATGAGTATGCAAAAAGTGTGATTCCGGATAAAGAAAAAAAGATTCTTGAACATAAGGAGTTTGTTGAGGCAATTCGAGAAATTCATTACGATGAAGAAATTCCAACGGCTATATCTGAATATTGGAGAACACAAATGACTATAATTAAGTATTTTCATAATAATCCTACATATATTGAAAGCTTAGAAGAGTATATTGATGATTTAAATCAAAAACTTAAATATTGTAAGAAAAATAAGGAAATAGATGCAGAAGGAAAAAATTTTAATGAACAGATTAAAATCTCAAAATCACTATATAATGATGTAATGCAATGGAAAGCAGAAGACTTTGGGACGATTATTCATAATCGCAATTTTTTTCAACACGGAGTTATACATAATATAGTTGATGAAACAGACTATATATGGAGAGTGGGTGAAGAAAAAGATGAGCATAACTAATATAAAGAAACTTTCTATGAATCCTCATTTTTTTGCTCTACTAATACAAGGCTTTCTTTCAGGTTATGGTAAATCATGTAAAATCAAGTTGCCAGTTATGGCAATTCCAATTTTATTATATAAGGATTCAAGAGAAAAACTGGATAGAGCCAAAAAAAACAGTCGAATTGATACGTTGTTTCAGTCGCCACAGGTTGTAGGTGAAAATAGTATTTCGGGGAGAACAAGGCTGGCGGGATATATTGATAGATATAACTCATTAAAAACATATTCGAAAGAAGCTTTAATTATTCTTTCATCAAAAAAGAAAATTTTCTTACATGATAATGAAATTGTACTTATTGAAGCTATTGATTATAAAAATTATGAAGGGAAAATGAAAGATTGGGTTAGATGTGCATTTTATCTTGGCATTATTTTTTCAAATACTACAGAAGACCATTTATCTTTCTTTTTAGGAGTAGATTAAAATGAAAAGTTATATTAAGGCAATCGTAATATTTAATAAAGATGGTGAAAAAAGGATAGTACCTCTTAAACAAGGTGTAAATATAATAACAGGTCAATCCAAGACTGGAAAAAGTGCGTTAGTTGAGATAATTGACTATTGTTTGTGTAGTACCCGATGCACAATACCAAAAGGAAAAATAACAGATTTTTCTTACCTGTATTCGCTTGTGATGGATATAAATGATACCACTTATATCATTGCACGTTACAATTGGAATGTTGGTGGAAAGATGTATTTTTCAAAAGAGACTGATGGACTTGATGTGAAAAAATTCGGATTAGAATATTTTGAACATAAAGTAGCCATGTCATGTAAAGATGCGCAAAAAGAGATTGAATGTGCTCTTGGATTATTTGTAACTAATATGGTCATTGATAATGAACAACAAGGCAAAAAGGCTTCATTAAGAAATATGGTTTCGTACTTGTTTCAGCATCAAAACTTGATGGCAAGTAAATTTGCATTGTTTTATAGATTTTCTGATTACTACAAAAGAAAAGATGTAATTGAACAATTTCCGGTGTTTGCTGGTATGATTAGTCAAGAGTATTATAGTGACTTGATTCAGCTGAATTCATTAAAAGTACAGTTGAAGGAAAGATATAAGAGACAAAAAGCAAATGAAAAGAGTATAGGGTATATTAAAGAGAATCTATCTCCGTTACTATCAGATTATTTTTCGTTACTAGAACAAGATTTTGATGATCAAATGTCTGTTCAACAGATGATTAGAGTGGCCTCAGATTTACCAGAGTTCGATGACACGCAACTTTTCGGAGAATCTCAAATAACTGAACGTTATAATGAGCTAAAAGTTGAATTGGAAAAATTAAGAGATGAAGAAAGCGAAATATTACTTAAGATAGATACTATAAAAAAAGTGTCAAATACAGGGTATGAATATTTTGTGATGTTAAGTGATTTGAAAGAACAGACAGATTTAATTGATATTGAGACAGATGAGTATATTTGCCCTTTATGTGGACATGATTGTTGTGAGATAGCTGAACAAGACTCAGAGTTTATTGAAGCTACAGAGTGGTTAGATAATGAATTAGTTATGACTGGAAAGTACACTGCTGATTTTGCAGAGGATGTTAGGAAGCTTAAGGATTCTCTTAATGATGTTGATGCGAAAATAAAAGATGTGTGGAAGCAAATGAAAATAATAGACGAGAATTATATTTCTTCAAAAAAACTTGTTTCAAAGAGAGAAAAGATAAATTATGCAAAAGCTAAAATACAATTACACATAGAGATGCTAAGTACTGGAGTTTTCGAAATGGTTGATGATGAAATCGAGCAACTAAAGGAAAAGATAAGTATTCTTGAAGTAAAAATTAATGGATTTGATGTTGAGGCAAAAAAAGCGAGGGCAGAGAAGCTTATAGAAGATAATATGAGGCGACTATCAAAAACATTAGATTTTGAAGATGAGTATCGTCCAATTAATTTAAAGTTTGGATTGACAGATGGAAGCTTTGATATCTATCAGCATCAAAATAATAAAGAGAAGATACATTTATATGAAATGGGAAGTGGAGCAAATTGGGTTTCCTGTCATATTGCATTGTTTCTAAGTTTTCTTCGTTTTTTTGCAGGACAGGATAACTCTCCTATGCCATTAGTTATGTTTTTTGATCAGCCAAGTCAAGTATATTTCCCACAAGGAAATGAGAACAATGATGAAATAGCTCAGGCTGATTTGATGGCTGTAAACAAGATGTATAAGACTATATTTGATGAAATCAATATGATAGGTAATGATACAGGTATATTGCCGCAAATTATTATTGTAGATCATGTAGATGGGAAAAATTTGGAATGCAAACATGAATTTGACGAATATGTACGTTGTAATTGGAGAGGTGGAAAGGCTCTGATTTAAATTATTTGTACGAGGAGATAAAACTATGTATAACAAAACAAGTTGTGGTGAGCGATTAAAAATGCTGAGAAAGAAAAAAAAGAAAACGCAAGAAATGGTATCTAGAGAAACTGGAATATCTACAGATACTATTAGGAAATTAGAGCAAGGAAGAAGGGCTCCATCTGTAGGAGTTGTAGATCTTTTGGCTGATTACTATGGAGTAACCGCCGACTATATTATATCTGGTATAAACAGGCAGAATCCTGAAGTTAATGAGATGATGAGCGGTATTCCGAAAGAAAAGAGGGCGAAGGTTCAGAAGATTGTTGATGAGATAAAAGAGTTGATTATATAGTTAATACAATTTATTAACAGAAAGAAAAGAGGGTTTGTGATGCTGCAGTACATAATAGATGCATACAAAGATAAGACTGGTGATGATGGCTTCTGGGATATTAAAAAAAAGAGTGAGAAAACCGATAAGATATGTTTGGTATTGATAATAGTGGGATTTTGCACAGCGTACATTAGCATATTCTTTAAATCAGTATTGTTTTATATACTTTCTGTAGTATTTGTGGGTGTTGTAACCTTATTTTATGTTTGTATGATAGATAATATTTTGGAATATTAAAAAGAACAATTTGTTCAAGATAAGTAATTTTTTGTGAGAAAGCATAGTAAAAATTGATTTATAGGTTATTTAAGAATTTGAAAAAATTAGTGTAAAATGGCACAAGTTGCAACAATGTAGGACAAAGAGATAGGTGAATATCAAAGTGAACAGGCGTATAATACGATAGTATAGAATGGTAAACGTATGAGAAAGAAGGATAATATAAGATTATCTGTTGCTTATATAATTTACGTACTAATGGATAATTTTTAGTTATCCGTCACTTTTTGAGTGCTCAATTAGAAAGAA
>SVEI01000073.1 GCA_015057445.1 Lachnospiraceae bacterium
GGCACCAATGCCAAGTCAGCCAGCACCAATGCCAGGAATGCCAAAGCCACCAGTGATGGGTCAGCCAGCACCAATGCCAAGTCAGCCAGCACCGATGCCAGGAATGCCAAAGCCACCAGTGATGGGTCAACCGGCACCAATGCCAAGTCAGCCAGCACCAATGCCAGGAATGCCAAAGCCACCAGTGATGGGTCAACCAGCACCAATGCCAAGTGCAGCTCCGGCACCAAATCAGGCACCTGCACAGGCCGCTAATCAGACACCAAATAATACTCCTGCAGAGGCACCAGCTCCAGGTGAGTTTACCATGGGAAGTTTAGTTGGCCAGCTTGGAGTAAAGCCAGTACCACATATTATTAGAAAGAAAACTGGTGAAGCAATTAATATTACGAAATCAGAATTTTCTATAGGAAAGTCAAAGACTAAAGCAGATTATGCTATTGAAAATAATACAGCTATTAGTAGAGTTCATTGTATAATTGTGCAGAAGGACGGAGTAAACTACATTAAGGATAATAATTCAACCAACCACACCTATGTTAATGGCGTGGAACTTGAACCAGGCAAGGAAGTACTTCTTAAGAATAAGACAGTAATTCAGCTGGGTGATGAGGAGTTTACATTCCTCTTAAGAAAGGGTGAGTAAAATGGAGTACGTAGCAGCATACCATACTGACGTGGGTATAAGCAAAAAGACAAACCAGGATTCGCTGGCAATAAAAGTTGTAGAGACAAAGAAGGGTAAGATTGCATTTGCCATCGTGTGTGATGGTATGGGAGGTCTTTCCAAGGGTGAACTTGCCAGCAAGGAAGTAATAATGGCTTTTAGTGACTGGTTTGATAATACCCTTGTTGATACAGTTAATAAAAAAGGATTTAGTGAAGATGAATTGGTTTCGCAGTGGAACAACATAATCCAAATACAGAATAAAAGATTAGGGGAATACGGCGAGAAGAATAACATAATGTTAGGAACTACAGTATCGGCTATACTTTTGTATAATGATGATTATTATATTGTTCATGTAGGCGATAGTAGAGTTTATTGTATAGCAGACAGAGTATTACAATTAACAAAGGATCAGACATTTATTGCCAGAGAGATTGCAGCTGGAAGAATGACAGAAGAGCAAGCTAAGACTGATCCAAGAAGAAGCGTGTTGTTGCAGTGTGTTGGAGCATCCCAAGTAGTAGAACCTGAGTTTGTTAAGGGAAAAGTTGTGAAAGATGCAATATACATGCTGTGCTCAGATGGTTTCAGACATCAGATAACTGAGCAGGAAATGATGGAAAAAATAGGACCAGCAGCAGTAAAAACAGAGCAGGATATTGAATTTGGGTGTAGATACCTGACACAGACTGTAAAAAATAGAAAAGAAACCGATAATATAACAGTAGCAGTTATAAAAACTGTATAGGTAGCACTACATATTTGGAAGGAATGGACAGGATATGACTAAAGAGGGTACTGTATTAGACGGAAAATATGAAATATGGAAAGAGGTTGGACGAGGCGGAATGTCTATCGTTTACCTTGCCAGAGATAATCGTCTTAACAAGCAGTGGGCTGTTAAGGAGATTAAAAATGACGGCTCAAAGTCTACGAAGACCTTGCTTAAGGGACTTGAGCGAGAGGCGAATATTCTTAAGAATGTTGACCATCCGGTTTTGCCGAGAATTGTTGACATCATTAATCAGGAGGGAACAATCTATGTAGTTATGGACTTCATAGAGGGTACCACTATTCAAGACAGACTAAAAAAAGAAGGAGCCCAACAACAGGATTTGGTAATTGAATGGGGACTTCAGCTTGCCAGTGCTCTTGATTACTTACATAATATGAATCCACCTGTAATATACAGAGATATGAAGCCTTCCAATGTTATGATTAAACCAGAGGGTGGCGTAAAGCTTATTGACTTTGGTACAGCCAAGGAATATATCGTAGAGAATAATGCGGATACTACAGCTCTTGGAACAAGAGGATATGCTGCTCCAGAACAGTTTGGTGATGCACAGGGTAGAGGAATTTACAAGACTGATGCCAGAACAGATATATATAACTTAGGTGCTACACTTTACCACATAGTAACAGGTAAGAATCCATGTGAGCCACCTTATGAGATGAGACCAATAAGAGAATGGAATCCAGCTTTATCATCAGGATTAGAAAAAATTATTTTAAAATGTACCCAACCTAATCCAAATGATAGATATCAGAACTGTTCAGAGCTTATGTATGCTTTGGAGCACTACACTGAGTTGGATGATGCATATAAGAAGAAAAACAAAGGTAAGATGGCAGCATTTGTGGCAACAACTGTGTTGACTGTGGCTGCAGGAATTACATCTTTGGTTGGTTATTCCGGTATGCAAAAGATAAAACTGGATAACTACAATTCTTATGTGGAAACAGGTAATGATTATAGAGCAGAAGGAAATTATATAGAGGCGGCTGAGCAATACAAGAAAGCCTTTGAGCTTGATGGTAGTGAGGCTGAAGCCTACGAAAAGTACATACAAGTGTACATAGATGCTTCCAATGAAATTAGAGAGGATGGAAGTGTAGATTTACAACTTGAAACAGGACTGAATGTTGTGGCCAATAGAATAAAGGCAGGACATGATTCTGTTAACAAGAATGACCAAGTACTTTACAAGCTGGCAATTACATATTTTGATGAATTAAATGACTACAAGCTGGCAAGTAAGTATTTCAATATGATAGACCCAGAAGATCCGGATTATGGTGAATTAGCACAGTACTATGGCTCCGTGTCACTGCTTCTATCAAGTACAAATGTTAACGCAGCTGAGCTTATGGAGGAGATTGATAGTTTTGCAGCTTATAATCAAAGCGAATATACTAATCAGAATGATAATAAGTTTATAAATTACAAAACTATAGGTCGAATCTATGCAACCTATGTTACAGAGGATGGCGTGGCACAGAATGCAGATAACGTTATGAATCAGGCAATAGAAGATTTGGAAGAGTATACAGGCACTACTCTTGATGTAAATGATTACTTCTATTCATACTATGATAATCTGATTGTTATTAACGAGTACTTGGCCAATAACACAGAAGATGGAAATTTGAAGGATCAGTACAATGCAAATGTAATTAATTGCAGTGATGAGTATCTGACCATTCTTGAGATAAAGCTGGCAGAAAGTGAAGGTCTTACTATAGGAGGTAAGAGCGATAACATTTTCAATACGGCATATTACAATATAATGTCAGGTAAAGCCGATGCTTACGCGAATATGGGAGATTACGAAAGCGTATTGGCAACCTACGTAGAAATTGAAGAAAAACTAGGCAAAGAAAATACTCTTAGTAATAAGGTATATGCAGACCATCTTGACTATATTTACTCCTATTGTGTAGAAGTAAATCAAGACCCAGCTAATTGGAAGAGATTATGTTCTGATGAGCTAGAGGATTTGCTTGCAATATATGAGGAAGGTCAAGAGGTTGTTGATATAACAACAAATAGAACATGGAACAAACGTAAAGACACAGTGGATAAGCTCGCTAAAGGTCAGTACGATGAAAACAATGAGACAGAAAACGCTTCAGAAACAGAGGGAGACCAGGCTTCTGAGGACAGCGAGATGGGAGAGTGATAGTGATGAATAATGTATATGAGATATGCTTCTACGGCGGACTGATACTGACAATCATCTTCCTCTTACTATCAATAATATTATTCGTCGTATTGAATATACCTAAGGTTTTCGGCGAATTGACAGGAAGAGCTGCCAAGAAGGGAATTAAGGAGAAGCAACAAGGTAATGTAACAGATTCTAGCGTGGCCAAAAAAGAACAGGCAAAATACTATAATCAAAATACAGGAAAGATTACGGTTAGAGATGCAGTATCACAGGAGACAAGAAAATCTAATTTGGACGATACTACAGATAACTTAGCAGGAAGAGATGATTTTAGTAATAGAGCTGGATTCAAACCACAGTTTGATGCTGATGAAACAGCAGTTTTAGGTGCATCACCAGAGCTTGATAGACAGATAGCTAATGCAGGAAAGAATGATCCAAAAGAGGAAGTTACAAAACTTTTGGCAGGAGACGAAAGCGATGCAGCCACAGACGTACTTAAGTCAGATGCAGGAGACGAAAGTGATGCAGCAACAGATGTGCTTAAGTCAGATGCAGGAGACGAAAGTGATGCAGCAACAGATGTGCTTAAGTCGGATGCAGGAGACGAAAGCGATGCAGCAACAGATGTGCTTAAGTCAGATGCGGGAGACGAAAGTGATGCAGCAACAGATGTGCTTAAATCAGATGCAGGAGACGAAAGCGACGCAGCAACAGATGTGCTTAAGTCAGATGCGGGAGACGAAAGCGACGCAGCAACAGATGTGCTTAAGTCAGATGCAGGAGACGAAAGCGACGCAGCAACAGATGTGCTTAAGTCAGATGCAGGAGACGAAAGCGATGCAGCAACAGATGTACTTAGAGCAGATGCAGGTGAGGAGGCAACCGATGTCTTGAGAGGCGACCAACTTGCTGTTGAAGAAACTAAGACAGTACTTGCTGCGGATAAGACAAGACAGTTGGCATCTAAGGCAAAAGTTATCTACAATTATGTAGTTGTAAATACAAATGAAAGTATATAAGGGGGCACAATAATAGGATGAAAAGATTATTCAGAAAAGACAATCGAATAGCTAGATTTATTGCTATGTGGTTGGTGTTCATAATGGCGCTTACTCCGCTGTATGAGCATTCAGGATTGAAGAATCCTACAAAGGCTGCGACAGGGACATTAGAGTATGACTTGACAGTCGATGTAGGCACACTGGTGGAGAATGGTGTGACAGTAACTCACGATGCAGAAAATGATAAATATTTGATTACTGGCGATGGTGTAGCGCATAAGTTATATTATTTTGCATTAAATGATAATATAACAGTTAATGTGACAGCTGGTGTTACAGGTGTACTTACATATGTAGATCCAAGTGCTGCTGTTGTTAATCCTACTTTTGAGTATGCAGTAAAAGAATATCAGGCAGATGAAACAGTGACTACAAGTTTTGTTGATAGTACATCTCTTATAGTGAAAGATGGGATGACAGCTACAACTATGACGCTGTCTCCAGGAGAAACATGTGCGATATATGTAAAAGTTAATGAGTTCCAGTATTTAGATGCAGATGGAACTACCACTAAAACAGCCTTGGACACAAACAATACATGGGAGTTATTGACATCATACACTTTAGAAAGACAGTCAAAATTGCTTTCAAGTGGCAGAACTCTTGCTACAGATAATGTTGGTACGCCAGTAGCTAATGCAGGTGGTGTATACAATGAGGTTTATGCCACAACTACCACTATGGAAAATAGTGTAGCTGCGGGAGATTTGTACGTTGGAGATGTGTTGTTTTATTATGGACCAAAGGCTGAAAATGGCTCGACATCCATATATTCATATGACTTAAGTAAAATGTCTGTAGCAAAAGCTGGAGAAAAACTCAATTTGACTTCAGATGGAGAATATATTGCATTTGCAACATATAAAGGAGATTCAGACGAGACTAGTGTAACTTATCCGACTTCAGTAGACTATAGTGTTATTGAAATCGATAATACAGAACCAGAAATGGTGGTTAATTCAGACTATCCACAAATTAGAGATTATAATGACAGTAATAATAGAGTAAGTAAGATTGGTAACAAATATTATCTTGATACTACTCATTCTTATGTTTATTGGTTCCAGATTAAAGAAGAAAATGCTACGGGACTTATTGTTACAGCAACAAATATAGATGACCCAACTGATACAAAAACATACAGCAAAGTAAATGGACCTACATACCAAGTTCAAAATATTCAAAGTGGATTGACTGTTGGAGAAACATATAAGCTGACAGTATTTCTTGAGGATAAAATAGGAAATACTTACAAACTGAACAATGGAAATTATGAATTAGATACTATTACTATAATAGATAGAAACCTTAATGTATCTGGAAGTGTGACAGATGGTACTAGTACCAATTCTTTCACATCAAGCCAGAGCGGTACAACTTTCCCTAAAAAGGATACTAGTGTACAGCAAAGACTTAATTTAAAGATTACATCAGGTTATTCATTACAAAGTTTAACTATTACTGCACATAATGGTAAGGAAACAGTAACATTATATGACTATTCTGATGCTGTGAAAGCAGTTACAAAATCAGAAGAAATGTTTACCTATGAATTAAAGGATTGTTTGATACCAAAAGAGTATGGTGTTGACTCAAAATGGACTGATATCAAGATTACAGTAAAAGATTCGGGAAATCAGAATCCGGTAACTAAAACTCTTGGAGAGCTTAATTATGATGTTACAGCTCCGAAAATAGATTTAGAGAATGTATCATTTCAACAGGGACAGGTGTACGAATTTACTGGCTATACAGAATGGAAAAATGTCAATAAAAACCATATCCAAGATGGAACATATAGCATTGATTTAGAAAAAACGTATCTTTATAAATATGGTATAACAATATCTGATGGAGATAAAGGTAGTGGAATAAGTTATGTGAGATTTTACCGAGATGAAGAAAAGAAACATAAAATTGGTGAATCAGCAGGAAATGGCAATGGTGTTTATTATGTAACTGTTCCAACGATAGATACAACGACAAATGAAGACTTAACAACTTGGATTGGTGAGGATGATCATTTTAAATTATATGTGGAAGCTGTTGATAAGGCAGGAAAAACAGCCTTTGAATCTGTGCGCCCAATTATAATTGAGTCAAAGGAAGAACTTACTATAGATTCAGTTAAGTTAACTACAGGAACTGGAGAAGTGGTAGAAGTTGATGCTCCATCTGATTACTATAACAACAAAGCTTTTAAGTTATATGTCGAGGCATCTTCAAAGTATCCAATAGATAAAGTTAATTTATTTGTAAAGTCAGAAGACGGAACAACAAACAATGTGATAATAGCCAAAACACTGGATAAGGATGAAGATAATGATTATGATGAAATACATCTGAGATATAAAGTGGTATGCACTATTGATATTCCGGAAAACATTGTCGAGAATATGGAAAATATGTTATTCGATTCATTGTGGGTTGAGGCTATAGATACGAAGACAACGAAACCACAGCGTGATGAGAGATTGCTTGGTGATCTTTTGTATGATGCATCATTGCCAAAGCTTATTGACCCAGAAACAAAAGCAGCTTTTGAAAAAGATGATACTTGGGTTAAAGGTGCAAGCACAAAAGTGGTTGCTGTTATAACACCAGGTGGACAAGCAGTAGAATCAGAAATAGTGGAGGCATCATATGCAATAGATGATGGCAGTACGACCACTGAAGGAGTACAATTAAAATATAAATATCCAACAGGTGAAAATGAAGGCGAAGAAGCTGGAAAAAATAATAATGCTTTAATTGAAGTAAACGTACCTGAATCAAAGACTGCTAGTGGTACTAAGGTTACATTCTATGCAAAGGATGAAGCGCAAAACAGTATCTATTCTGATGGTGGAGCAAACGTTATATATAGAAGAGTAGATAACAGTAAGCCAGTAATAAATAAGATTACTGTTAACGAAAAGGAAAAAAATTCAACTCCTGTTAGAGGAAACGTACAGGTTAAGGCATCCGTACAAGATAATTTGTCCATAGATTATGTTGTAATTGATGTTAATCCTATATCTGGAACATCTTATGATCCTAAAGAGAAAATAGTATCATATGGAGAAGAGGGTGCGTTAAACGAAACATCAGATAAAGTAGTACGAGAAGCATCAGATGCTCTTGAGTTGCCAGATGGTGTTTATGAGGTTAAAGTATCAGTAGTTGATAAAGCTGGATGGACAAAAAACAATCAAGAACAGTTTAATGAGACAATACAGTTTACAGTTGATAATACGCCACCAGAGGTAACTGCAACAATAGTAACAGAACCAACTGGAAAGACAGCAGACTTCTTCAAAAATGACAAGGTAGTAGTCAAATTAACATGCAAAGAGAAAAACAATCCTATCATTACAGTTACAGATAGAGTAGATGGTGGTGAGCCTAAGAAAGTAAATGTAAAATGGACAGATGTAGATGGTGTTAAGGTAGGAACATATGAAGTTTCTACAGATGGTTTGCACTTGGTGAAGATAGAGGCATATGATGAAGGAACAGAAAACCATGCAGAATCAAAATCTGTTACATTTACAAGAGATACAGTTGAGCCAAGAATAACTGCAATATTAAATGGTGGAATAACTTATAACGAATCAGATGGTGTTAGAGTATTTACAACAAATACGACTCTTGCCTTTTCTGAAAATGAATTAAATAAGGATTTGAATGATTTTAAATATCAATTGACAAAAGCTGTGCCTGATGAGACACCGATAGTGGGACAATCTAAACCAACGCCACATAGAAGTTTTACATACACTGATGAGGCAGAATACACAGTGGTAGTAAAATCTACAGATATGGCAAATAATACTAGTGCATCTAGAACCGTACGCTTTAGAATTGACAAAACTGCACCTAATATTAGTATTGGTGGTATTGCATCTGGTGGTACATCATCAAATCCAGTGACAATTTCTCTTAATATGCAGGAGCTATATTGGTCAGAAGCAACTGGAACTGTAGAGATTTATAAGAAATCGGGAGAGGGCTTTGGAGAAGAGTTGGTTGAGACTATAAACTATACTCCAACTGGAAGAAGTACATCCATTTCAAGAAACTTTGCAGAGTCAGGCATTTATCGTATTGAATTTAATGCTAATGACAGTGCAGGACATACTTCTACAGCATCAAGCACATTTACTATTGATACAACAGCACCTAAGGTAACTCTTTCGGGAGTGTCAAATTATGATGTAACTGATAAGGATGTAACTATTGAGTCGGTAATAACTGAAAACTTCTATGCATCTAAGAAGGTTACAATTACAGGAACAGTTACTGATGAGACAGGAAAGGTAAGTCCTATT
>SVEI01000074.1 GCA_015057445.1 Lachnospiraceae bacterium
TCACCGGCAGTCTCACACCAATTATTCTATTTACAACCCCTTTTAGGTTGTCTCTATCAGTAGATTTTCTGCATATCAAATACTCTATCTCGAAGTCAAAAACCGTATCTTCCTGAACAACATCTGTGGCACAATTAAAAACCTTTGACGCATACACAATACCTGCTCCTCCTTGGGCAACTTTATCTTTCCACGAGTCATACGCCCCTATATCCTGTTCTAATCTATCTATATCATCAAAATCATTGTCCACCTCAAAATCAAACCATGTAAAAGATACACTTTCTATGGATGGCACACCACTTAAATCCACACGCTGATTGCTTATTTTCAAATCTTCAGGAGCCACTATTGCCAATATTCCATCGGCGGTCAATCCCTCTGTATAATCTCTCGGATCTTCATACTCTTTGCCTGGCATATTAAGACTTACCTCTTCCTCTTGCTTGGCAGCCTCCATATCCTCCAATATATAATCAGCTACCGTTCCATCCTGTCCACCAGTAGCCTCTAAGATACTTTCCCCGCCATACTCAAGCAAAGCATATCCACAATAATCCGATATTTGGTTCTTAAACTCACTGCACTCTTGATCCATAAGCATGCAATAGTCACTTACTGCAACATCTTCAACTACAAAATCTCCCCCAAGATTATGGCTAATATCTGCAAGTAGCTGTTCCTCCAAATACGCCTCACCCTTGCCATTACAATTCTTGTCAAAGAGGAGAATATGATATTTTTCGAAAATGTAGCTGTTATAGCCTGCATCCACACCAGACATAGCAGACCTTACAGCAACAGCCCCCTTTGCCTGAGCCATATGATACTCCACTGCAGTCAATACACTAATACCAAGGGTAAGCAATGCAATCATCATAATACAGCAAAAGATTGTTATACTTCCTCTATTTCCCATATTCTCCTCCCCCACATTAGTAACTAATATATCTTCTTTGCACTATCCTCAATAGAATCCCACACATCATCTACAAGATCCTCTATTTCATCTTTAAATATTGCAACCATAGCTATTAACACTACGATAATCAATATTATTTCTACTACTCCCATTCCATCTTCATTGGCTAAAAAAGCTTTAATTAACTCCATATGTATTCCTCCCTTAAAATCCCATAAAAGCGGGTGTCATTATCAAAACCATGACTACAACCAGTAGCACAATCATAGGAAATATCAGCTTTGTGGATGCTTCTTCTCCTATCTTTTTTGCGGTTTCTTTTTTTGCTTCTAAGGCCATGGAAACCTCGGTTTCCATAAGTATTCTTAAATCCTTAGTTCCCATCCTAAGATTCTGGCTAATATGCCTCATTAAACTTACATATACCGGCAATTCAAGTCTACTTCCCAATTCCTCATATGCCACATATTCAGCCACACCGTTATCAATCTGGTTAAGAGTATATCTAAGATGTTCCACCAAGATACCGTTTTCCTTATTAGAAGTCTCTACGTATTGCATAATGGCTCGTTTTAAGTTCATACCTGACTCAATATATATCCACAGACTATCTACAAAATAAGGATACTCTGCCATAAGTTTTTTGTCCCGTTCTCGACCTATATCCTTAAGTCTGCCTATAGATATACTTGTAGTTATTACCGCCACCAATATACCAATCAATACAAATCTGCCGTTTTTTTCTTTATTTTTTCCTAATGTTATCTCCACGTCATCTATTTTATCTGGGAGCAGAAGCTCTTGGTTATCTACAGTCTCCTGCTCCAGACTATTTAAGGCTTGCTCTAAATACTCTGATTTTTTCTCTAATTCAGACTTTTTCTTAGCTCCAACCTGTACTACAAAATCATACTTTGCACTATAGTCATAATAAGAAATAGTAAGGTTTAATCTAGCTTTTTTCGGCGTTTCATCAAGCTGGGTTTTTATCCTACCATTAGATGATATTATCTCTGGATTGTTGGATTCCCAACTCAAATCAAATACACCTTCTTCATCTACAAGTGGTAACTCCATGTCTTGGGATATTATTTCTCCATACGAAAAATATTTTTCCTCCATTTCTACCGCCACCTGGTCTGCCTTACTGTAAAAAGCTTCCTCAGAAAGTCTCACAGGAGAAACGTTAAGCACAATGGTTTGCTCCTGTCCTGACAACTGATAATATATTTCTTCTTCTATTACATCTCCCCTATATTCCTCCCTTATTATTATATTTTCCTCGTCCCTAAGGAATTTATTATATAAAGTGTTCCCAAATTCAAATAAGTTAAATGTAAATAGTATTCCTATAACAACAGCAATGCGAGTTGCAATATATTTTTCAGTCATTAGCTCAAGCCCTTTAGGCGAAACTATATTATTTTTTCTCAACCGTTCCATTAATCTGTCCGTAATGCCTTCTAGTGGCAGCACATTATTAAACAATAACCAGACACTATGCCCCATTGAAAGACCTACAGCTAACACACGGCTTTTTACTCCTACACCATCCTTATATTTGCTATAATGCTTTCTGCTAATAATAGCCAAGGTAGCGGTAATGATTATAACTACTACATTGATATATAACATTTTTTACACCTCTATTTCCGTTATCCTTTTTATGATAAATCCACACACCAAAACTATAATTAGTGCTATGGTAACAATTACATTTCCCAATAAACTGTCATACAACAGATTTATGTAAGCGCCATTGGTAAACCTCATATAAAGCATTATGCCAAAGGGCATAAATAGCATTAGATATCCCTCTAACTTTTTTGCAGCTACCAACGTATCAATCTCCTTCTCCACTAGGAGCTTGTCATTAAGCTTCGTCTTAGTTTTATCTATTAATGAATTGATATTTCCACCATACTTTTTGGCCGTTGCCACAAGCTTAGCAAATTCAATTATTCTCTCTTCGCCACAACGTTCTCCCATGTCCATCAGTAGCATTTCCACATCTTTATTCAGGCTAAGACCATTAATAATTAAGGACAATTCTTTGGGCATTAATGTGAAATCTCTATCCTTAACCATGTCATCATAAGACCTTTTTATACCCTGTTCTAATGAGTATCCTGCATTGAGACTCCCTGATAACAAAATAATAAATTCCTTGAATTCATATCTTAATTTATCCTGGACCTGCTTTTTATATCTGTTTCTGTCGCTTCGCCAAAGATATACTCCCACAGGGAACAATAGTGGAGAAATATACATTTTGTTATAAAGCAATACGGCAACCATTACACATACTGCCACTGCTTTAATCAGTTCTTTTATGCACCATATCTTATCTGGCTTATATATGTAATATTCCACCTTCACCCTCCTCGTACATTTCCTTCATATTCCAACTCATAAGTTTTTCTATGTTCATCAGCTGATTTACCTTTCTAAGTCCCCCTTGAACCTTGCCATTTTTCTCACCTGTTTCCACAAATTCAAATAACGTATTCAAAACAACCTGTCCATCTTCCACGCCTAACACCTCACTTACCTTAAGCACTTTTCTGGATTTATCGCGCAGCCTACCTAGATGTATAATTACATCCACTGCCTGAGCAATCTGCATTCTCACAGCTTGAAGGGGAATGTCAACTCCAGTCAACACCATAGTTTCTAATCTGCTTACCATGTCTCTAGGAGAATTGGCATGACCAGTACTAAGACTGCCATCATGTCCTGTATTCATAGCCTGAAGCATATCAATAGCCGCCTCATCTCGAACCTCTCCCACAACTATTCGGTCCGGCCTCATTCGAAGACTTGCCTTAATTAAATCCCTTATGGATATACCATTCCCCCCTTCTACATTTGCATTTCTAGATTCCAACCTCACCAGATTCTCCACCTGTTTTAAATTAAGTTCCGCTGAATCCTCGATAGTTATTATTCGCTCATCCTTAGGTATAAAATTTGACAAAGCGTTCAAAAATGTTGTCTTGCCAGAACCCGTTCCACCAGAGATGAAAATATTGTATTTGGAACAAACCATTGCTTTCATTATCTTTCCAAAGCTTTCATCTATGGACCCCAGTGCTATTAATTTGTCTATATCAATCCTGTCCTTTGGAAAACGTCTGATTGTTATTGTGGTACCCGACAAACTGACGGGACTTATAACTATATTCACCCTGGAACCATCCTTTAGCCTTGCATCCACTATTGGACTTGCCTCGTTAATTCTTCTGTTACATTCAGCCACTATCTGTTGTATCAAAGAATGTAATTTTTCCTCTGACTCGATTCTTTTATCCGTCTTAACGATCGCTCCATTTTTCTCTATAAATATAGGTGATGTTCCATTTACCATGATTTCAGAGACTTGCTCATCCTCTAGAAACTCCGTAAGCACGTCCAACCTCCTGAAGGAGTTAAACAACTCTGTTCTAAGGTGTATCTTCTCCTTAGTCGGAATGTATTCTCCCTTTGTCTCATCCAAGAGACATCTATCTATGATCGCTCCAATTTCCGAATCATCTAAAGAAACTGTCAAATCCATATTTTCCATAATTCGTCGTCGAAGTCTCTCTCTTATTCCCACTTCCAATTTATAGCTCTCCTTTGCTTATAAATTCCGACATTATTTCCGAAGCATAATGACATATAGGAACATTCACATACTGTAGTTTCTTTCCTAAGTTTTTATAACCTTCACACCTAAGCAACTCTCTAAATGCTTGTAGCTTATCCTGAGATTCTTTTTCTGGTAAAACGGGTACATATATCCTATCCATAACATCCAACAAATCCAGATCCGACAGAACAGCCCCTCCAATGTCGAATATCACATTTTCATATTCTCCTCCCAAAAGAAGTTGTTCCTTCAACCAAATCATATTACTCCTGCTAAGCTGTCTAATATCCATATAGCTTAAAATGCCTTTTACTTCTCTAAGCCCAAACTGATTGGGTCTAACTCTGTCAATAAGCTCATGCACCTTAACACTTTGAATTATTATGTGATAAAGAATCTCTTCTCCTAGGCTTTCCCTACTGCCAAACTCCTCAAGTCCTATATAAAGGGAATTTTTTAATTTTACGCCTAATCCCTTTGCTAATGTTGTTTTACCGCATCTTCCTAGCGGAGAATATATGGCAAAAAACGACCTGTCTGACACCGGTTCAGGACTTAAACTAACATTTAGTCGCTCCAACATAGCCTGAACGATTAATGACACATTTTGGTATTTAAATATCCCATCTTCCAAGAGATTTCTATTTGTTGTAAGGGGAATTATAATCAATTCAGATTGTATTTTATCCAGCCCTCCATCTGTGTTTACATCCTGTCCCACCAGCACACCATCCAAGTAATTATTTCCCAAATACTCAGTTACTGCCTCTAATGATGAAAAGGCAACCAGACTTACTCCGCCTATCCTACGAGAATTAACATACTCCATTAAATTCACAACATAGTGATAATCCTGATCACAAATTCCAAGCTTATATTCCATTCCATAAGCCTCCTTTCAGCAGATACCACACATAACCTCCTAGAATAAAGACTGAAAAAGCAACCTTTGTGTATTGTTTTTTGCTAATTAGAAAACCTGTAAGTATATTTCTTATTTCTCCTCCTATCAATCCTTTAATCAGTCTTACACTAATTAAAATCCCCCCAAATATTCCACACAGCAAAAAGCTATACATTATAACCCATACTATATCCAAGCCTAAAAACGCACCTATTCCAGCTAGAAGTTTTATATCTCCTGCACCAACTACTCCAAAAGCGAATAAAACAATAAGCCCTAAAATTGGTATAATTACTCCTAAAAGACCTTCCCAAACTCCAGTAATACCCCCTAGAACAACTCTGTAAATCAAGCCACAGCTCAAAGCGAATCCGTTAAAGGAGTTGGGAATTTTCCCAGTTTTAACATCTACAAAAACTGCGACAAACAATATGGCAAAAATACTTATAACCAACAATGTATTAAAACTTCCCTCCTTAATGAGATCTTGCAGTGAAGTAAAATTTGTTCAATTGATTTCGTTATTCAAAATAAAAATGGGGATTTGCATGATTTTAAGGGTCCACACGCATTTTAGAAGATTTAACTACTACTTTAATTTTCCAACCTGTTTAATTTTTGTAAGGATATTAAGAATTTTCACTGCAAAATCTCTTTTTCACCAACACAGCAACAAACTGTGTCTGTGAAGAAAATATACCTCTCAAAAAATCCATTGGTAAATAGTAAGAAATTCGACAAATGTAAAGTATTGTTACTTTTTGTGAAAAATATGTGAACTCACCTAGTACAAAAAAGTGGTATACATCTAACTAAACTTCGCTTAATCACTTAACTTTCAGAGAATTAAACACAAAAAAACCGAACCGAAGATTACTCTTCGATTCGGCTCAAAATTCCTACGATAGATTGTCTATTTTACTCCATTAACAAGCTCGTCAAGCATCTTTGGAAGCATCTCGTCCATGTTCTCATCTGTAAACTGACATGTTCCAACCTTCTTGTGACCACCGCCACCATACTTAAGCATAAGACTTCCTACATCAACATTTGAAGTCTTGTTAATGATGCTGTAGCCAACTGCTGCTGAACAGCCCTTACCACCCTTACCATTTACTATCCAAGCTGAAATATTCTGCTCTGGGTAGAGACTGTAAATCATAAATCTATTTCCAGTATAAATTGGGTCCACACCACGAAGGTCTGTAATAATTACATCCTTCTCTATTCTTGTATGTTCCTTAACCATTTCCTTAAACTTCTCTGTCTGCTCATTATAAACTTCGATACGTTCTTTTACATCTGAAAGATTAAGAATTTCTTCTGTAGTCATTGTTCTACAAGCATCGATAAGTTCTTCCATAAGCTTGTAGTTTGGAATAGTAAAGTTTCTCCAACGTCCAAGACCAGTTCTTGGATCCATCAAAAATCCTATAAGAATCCATCCTGTAGGATTAAGGATTTCGTCAACAGTAAGGTTACCTGAGTCAACCTTGTCAACTGCCTCCATCATCTCATCAAACTGTGGAAATCTTTCCTTTCCACCATAGTACTCATATATTATTCTAGCACATGAAGGGGTAATTCTGCTTTCGCCCTTATATTTTCCCTCAAGTTCAAGTCTCTCATGCTCACTTGAGTGATGATCAAACCAAAGTCCGCAACCTTCTACAAATGGTACATTTGCCAGACAGTCATTCTCTGTAACTGGAACAAGTCCATCCTGTAAATCCTTTGGATGAGCAAATGTCCAACTATCAATAATTCCTGCTTCCTTAAGAAGCGCACCACATGCTAAACCATCAAAATCTGAACGTGTAACTAATCTCATTCTCTAACCCCTTTTCTAGTGTATTTTCGTGAAGTAATCATCTACCTTGAAACTATTAATAACCCAATACCTTAATAAAAATAGTTCATTTCTATACTATCCTATTTTGAAACAATTTTCAAGGATATATTATGCAAGAAAATTACCATTTGAAACCACTGAAGCACACAGTCCACTTACCATAACATAATAGAATAATCTCCCTGCCTAGCGCCCTTGTCTCTCATCTTTCTGTGCAAGGTGTTAAGCACCTGTTTTTTATTCCCGGACCAAGTAGGTGATATAAGTATACTCTTAGGACCATCACCGGTTACACGGTGGATTACTATATTGGGATTTATCTTCTGCAAACAGTCTATAACCAAATCAATATATTCATCCATTTCAAAGGTCTGGAATCTCCCCTGTCTGTAATCCTCAGCTAGGTCCGTATTCTCCAACACGTGAAGTAACTGTAGCTTTATGCCAAATGGCTTAATCTTGCTGTGGGATTCCTGCTCAAAGACTCCCTGTTCCACGTAAAATACTGTCTCTAACATCTCATCCTTACTCTCGCCAGGAAGACCTAGAATTATATGCGTAATGTACGGAATATTAAGCTTATGTAATTTCCTTACTGCATCCTCGTAGTCGGAAAGGGGATAGTGTCTTCTAATATAATCCGCTGTTTTATCGTGTATGGTTTGAAGACCTAATTCTACCCAGATAAATTTATTTTTGGAGCCGGGATTTTCACTTACCCCATCAGACGATTGTACACCATCTTCCACAGTACCACCTATCCCGCCACAGAATTTATCTACCAGTTCTCGCAAAACATTAATAATTTCATCCCCAAGACAATCTGGCCTTGTTGCTATAGAAATTCCCACAACACTTTCTTCCTCTAATGCCTCTGTCCATATTCGTCTTAAATATTGTGGATCTCCATAGGTGTTAGTAAATGCTTGAAAATATATAACAAATTTGTCTCCCGCTTCCTTGTTAAACTTAGCTTTTCCTTGGGCTATTTGCTCCTTAACAGAGCCCACCTTTACTGCAAAGTCTCCACTTCCACCCTTGCTACAGAATATGCATCCTCTAGTATCAAGGTTTCCATCCCTATTAGGGCATGAAAGACCTGCATCCACAGCAATCTTATAAATCTTCTGTCCATAGGTATGTTTAAAATATGCATTTAACGAATAGTAAGGCTTGTCCAGCCAGTCAATATTCCCCATAGTAGTCCTCTTAATCGTAGAAATTAAATTCACAGCTTTTTATATCAAAAAAGCAACAGCATCCTGTAAGATTATCTCACATAATACTGTTGCTTTTCAATATTGATTATTTAAATGTTGTAATATAAATCTTTACATTATCACTATCGAGCTTTCTTCTTCCTCTTGTCTGTGACAAGTATACCTATACCACACATAGCCATCAACGCAAATATATTCATCACATTTGATGTATCTGATGTCTTTGGACTTCCATCATGCTTAGCTGCTCCACATAGGCTACACTTAGTACCTGAAGCATCTGTATAGATATGCTCCTCAACCACCTTGTGGCCACACACATCACAGGTCTTGGCATGTGTTCCATCCTTTGCATCTGACCAATCACCATAGACATGCTCACATTCAGCACCAAATATATACTGAACTGTCATTTCCTTACTATATGCTTCTATATCATCCTCGGACAATGCAACACCA
>SVEI01000075.1 GCA_015057445.1 Lachnospiraceae bacterium
CGGACATGCCATCTTCAACCACCCGAAGTACAGCTTCCAGTTTTTCCTCATAAGAATATTTTGACATAAAAAATGCACCTCCAAATGTTAGATTATATTTTGTCTAACATTTGGGGTGCACTTCAAATAACTGGCACCTTTTATAATGCAAGCCTTCATATGGCTTGAAAGAGGGACTGAAAAATGTTATATTTTAATTACATAATTGTGTGATAAAACCAATAAAAATGACATATAAATCCCGCCAAGGAGGTGCTTGTTTATGAGAGAAATTAAAGAACTTGATTACACTAAGCTAAAGAATAGTTGCAACCCTAGTGATTTTGATTTTAAGTCCACGGCTGAGCTTTCTCCGTGGGAGGGAATTATAGGTCAGGAACGTGCAGTTAAGGCCTTTGACTTTGGTTTGGCAGTTAAGATGAAAGGATATAATATTTATATGTCCGGTTCATCAGGAACTGGCAAAACAACCTATGCCAGGGTAAATACTGAAAAATTAGCTGCTACAGAGCCGGTGCCAAAGGATTGGTGTTATGTACATAATTTTGATAAGCCTAAAGAACCTATTGCCCTATGCTTTGAACCTGGTGTTGGAAAGCTGTTTAAGGAAGATATGGAGGAGCTCATGACCAATATAAAGAAGGAGCTTCTTAAGGTTTTCTCATCCGAACACTACGAAACTGCTAAGGATGAAATTATGGGTGGCTTTGAGGACCGTCAGGATGAGCTACTTGAACAGATAAGTGTAGCTGCGGCAGAATATGATTTTCAGTTAAAGCATAGCAAGGCTGGTGTTTATTTTCAGCCTATTGTAAATGGTGCGCCTATAGACGAAGAGTCTTATGGAAGCCTTACCAATGAGGAAGTAAATGCTATAGAGAAAAAATCTGAGCTTATGCAAGATAAGGTTGGTGTATTCATGCGTGAACTTCATGATATGGAGAAAGAGTGTGAAACTAAACTTGATGAATTGGATAGAAGTTTTGGAGATTCTACTATAGGTAGCTATATAGATGATATTACAGATAAGTACAAGGATTATGAAAGAGTTGTAGAATATATTAAGGCTGTTAAGGAAGATATATTAGATAATTTAGATTATTTTATGGAGGAAGAAGAGGAGAAGCAAGATGTTCTAGCTGCGCTTTTGCCATTATTAGGAAAGAAGCAGGACGAGGATATATTCCATAGATATGGGGTAAATCTTATGGTGGATCACTCTAATAGTAAAGGAGCTCCAGTTGTTGTTACCTTCAATCCAACATATACTAATCTTATGGGAGAGACAGAATATGACTCAGAGTTTGGAAGTCTGACTACTGACTTTATGAAGATAAAACCAGGTCTGTTCCATCAGGCTAATGGTGGTTACTTAATAGTTCAGGCACAGGATATATGCACTATACCACATGCGTGGGAATCACTAAGAAGGGTTATTAAGACTAAGGAGATTAATCTTGATTCGATTAGAGAGATGCTTAGTACAATAACAGCACCATCCCTTAAGCCAGAACCTATACCAGCTCAACTTAAGGTGATAATGGTTGGAAGTGATTATTATTATGAGCTTTTAAGTGAAGGTGATGAGGAATTCGATAAGTTCTTTAAGATTAGAGCAGATTTTGATGATGAGATGAATAGAACTGACGAGAACATAGCAAAGATAGCTGGTTTTATTAAGAGCTTTGTTCAGCGTGAGAAAACCATGGAATTTGATGTAAGTGCGGTTTGTGCCATCATAGAGTATTCGTCTAGGGCAGCAGCTAGACAGGATAAGCTATCTACACATTTTAATTATCTGTCAGAGATTTTAGGTGAAGCTTATACTTGGGCAAAGTTAGAAGGTGCTAGCATTATAACTGCTGAGCATATTCATAAGACAATTCTCGAAAAAGAGGATAGACTTAAGCTTTATGAAGAGAAGCTTAATGAGATGCTAGATGAGGACGTTATTATGATTGACACTGATGGTGCTAAGATAGGTCAGATTAATGGTCTTGCGGTTCTTGATATGGGCAGCTATTTATTTGGTACACCATCTCGTATTACAGCAACTACTTACGTAGGAAAGTCTGGTATTGTCAATATCGAGAAAGAAGCTCGCATGAGTGGTCATACTCATGACAAGGGAGTTCAGATAATAACAGGATTTTTAGGTCAAACCTATGCCCAAAGATTTCCTATGGCACTTTCCTGTCGTGTGTGTTTTGAACAAAATTATAATGGTATAGATGGAGATAGTGCATCTAGTACAGAGTTATACTGTATAGTATCATCTTTGTCAGAGTTACCTATTCGTCAGGACCTTGCCGTAACAGGATCAGTAAATCAGAAAGGTGAGATTCAGGCCATTGGAGGTGTTACCCAGAAGATAGAAGGATTCTTTGACCTATGTAAGAAAAGAGGATTAACTGGTAAGCAAGGTGTAATAATCCCTAATTCTAATGTTAAGGAATTGGTTCTTAAAGAGGAGGTAATACAGGCAGTTAAGGATGGAGTATTTCATATTTATCCTATTACTCATATTGATGAGGGTATAGAACTTCTTATGGGATATCCTGCTGGTGAAAAGGATGACAATGGAGACTTTCCAGCGGATAGTGTTCATGGCAGAGTATACGAGAAACTTAAAAACTTTGCTAAACTATCTAAGGGAGAAGAGACATTCTAGGATTTAATTAGACTTAAATTAGTAAGACAGTAACTAAGAAAATGGTTACTGTCTTATTATTTTGAAGCAACTAAGAGGAAATACTATATATAATACGACAATTACAGAGTGAGTGTAGAAAGGTTGATTGTTTTATGTGAATTTGATATACTGATTACGAACATATGTATGCTTTTTGCAATTTGGGAAGGAGGCAGGAAGATGGTTGATATGACAGATAATAAAGAACAAAATAGAGTATATATTGCCATAGACTTAAAGTCTTTTTTTGCCTCAGTGGAATGCGTTGAGCGAGGATTGGACCCACTTACTACTAATCTTGTTGTAGCAGATGCCAGTAGAACTGAAAAAACAATATGTTTAGCGGTAACACCGTCATTAAAAAGTTATGGAATATCCGGAAGGGCAAGATTATTTGAAGTGGTTCAGAAGCTTAAAGAAGTAAATGCTGAGAGACGTAGATTAGCTCCAGGAAGGACATTTATCGGCTCATCATATAATGATACGGAACTTAAAGCACATCCTGAACTGGAGGTAGGATATATAGCCGCTGCACCACGTATGGCTTACTATATGGCTTATAGTACTAAAATATATGATATTTATCTAAAGTATGTGGCGCCAGAGGATATGCATGTTTACTCTATAGATGAAGTTTTTATTGATGCAACTACCTACCTTAAAACCTATAAGAAGACAGCTCATGAGCTTGCTATAACTATAATAAAAGATGTGTTAAAACAAACAGGAATAACAGCAACTGCAGGAATTGGAACAAATATGTATCTATGCAAGATAGCTATGGATATAGTTGCAAAGAAGATGCCTGCAGATGAGGATGGTGTTAGAATAGCTGAACTAGACGAGATGAAATATCGTAAACTACTATGGAATCACGTGCCACTTACAGACTTTTGGAGAGTGGGAAGTGGATACGCTAAAAAACTTAAGGCCAATGGCTTGTATACTATGGGTGATATAGCCAGATGCTCTTTGGGTGGTGCAAATGATTATTATAACGAGGATTTACTATACAAACTTTTTGGTATAAATGCAGAGCTTCTCATAGATCATGCTTGGGGATGGGAGCCAACTACTATTAAGGAGATAAAAAGTTATAAGCCAGAAACAAATAGCATAAGTTCGGGACAGGTGCTTCAGTGTCCATATACAGCAGAGAAGGCTAAGCTTATAGTGAAGGAGATGACAGATCTTTTAGTGCTTGACTTGGTGGATAAGGGATTGGTAACTGATCAGATGGTACTAACTATAGGCTATGATATAGATAACCTAACAAATCCTGATATTTGTAGCAAATATGATGGAGAGGTAACCATAGATTATTATGGAAGAAGGGTGCCTAAGCATGCTCATGGAACTGCGAATTTGGAATTTAAAACTTCATCAACCAAACTTATTATGGAAGCTGTGACTGAACTATTTGACAGGATAATTAACTGGGATTTGCTGGTAAGAAGAATTACTATTGCAGCATGTAAGGTTGTGCCTGAGAGGGAGGCTAAGAATGCTACGGAAAACTGCTTTGAACAGTTAGATTTATTCACAGATTATGATGCCTTGGAGAAGGAGAGGGAGAAACAACAACAGGAACTTGACAAGGAAAAGAAGTTGCAACATGCCATTATAGATATACAGAAAAAGTTTGGCAAGAATGCAGTTCTAAAGGGTATGAATTTAGAAGAAGGTGCTATGACTAAGGAGAGAAATAAGCAGATAGGAGGGCATAAGGCATAATGGAATATTATAATGACCAGCATAGGTATGATGATATTATAAATCTTCCACACTATCAGTCGGACAAGAGACCACACATGTCTTTACATGATAGGGCTGCTCAGTTTGCTCCATTTGCAGCGCTTAATGGCCACGAGGAAGCCATAGAGGAGACTGCCCGACTTACTGATAATGAAATAATTATAGACGAAAGCCAGAGAGAACAGATAAATCAGATGTTAAGTAAGGCTACTATGGGAGAAAAAAAGATTGGAGTTTCTATAACATATTTTAAGCCTGATAAACTAAAGGCAGGCGGAACCTATTTGACAGATATAGGTGTTATCAAGAAGGTTGACACCTTAGAGAAGGTAGTGGTTATGGAAAGTGGTATGAGTATAGATTTGGAGCAGATAGTAAGTATAGAGGAATGTGTTAAAGACTAGAATAGCATAGTTAAGCTATTCTGGTCTTTTTTGATTTGGATAAAATTAATAAATGAAAAATGAATTAAATTACAAAATTATTGTAAAAATTCAAATATTCGCGTGGTTCAAGAATGAAAAATTATCAGGCTCAATAGGATTAAGGGAGTTTTATTGGACTTGATTCGAAGTATAGTTTAGATGTAACCTGAAGAAATATTATTTTAAGAGACACCTAATGCTGGTGTAGAGAGGAGCAATTAATATGAAGAATAATGATGATGGATATAACGACATATACGATGATGCTGACTATGACTGGGATAGATATCAAGAAGACGATGACTATGCATCAGGAGTAGATGATGCTATGGATGAGTGGAATGAAGAGTATGGTGAGGATTGGAGGTGGCAAAAAAGCCTTCTTTTATTCAGCCATTCCTGTGGAGGATTATGAAGAAGAGTCCTTTTCAGATTCGGTTTCCGATGATATAGAAACCATAAATAACGATTTTATTTTTGACTGGGAGGGATGGCTAGATAGTTATCTGGAAATGGCAGATAAAATCGAAAGACATCAAGACTATATGCGAGAATGTCATTCTGTAGTTGATAGTAAAATATGCGACGTATTACATTATCTAGAAATGTATGAGTTGGATGATACAAAAAGAATTGAACTGGCTAAAAAACTAGAAGAACTAAGGATGGAACGTAGAACAATTAAAGACCAGTTATTTATAGTAGACGCATATCTTAGAGATATAGTAAGTGATGAAAAAATTAAAAATGTGAAGTCTGTACTTAATTCAGTTCATCAATTAGATACCAGAAAATATAAACCTAGATTTTTGGATGAGTTATTTAAGTCAGGAAGAAAAAAGAGCTTCAAGGCAGTGACTACTTGGGGTAAAACGGAAATGACTAAAGAACAAAATGGTGAAGATGGAATAATTAGACAGACTGAAGTGTATAAGTCCATAGATAAGGATGGAGGTGAATTTATGGATAGAGAAAGAATAGCTACTGTGTTTGATAGAACGGATATTAATTTAAAGTCATATATTACTGAGCAGGTTCAATTTTATAGAGATATCAATCAGCATATCACTAATTTAGAATTAGATATAAGGGAAATAGATGAATCTATTGAAGATTTGTTGAAGGAAGCAGAAGAATCCAATTATAATGCGGTACAGGGGTATAAGGTCTTTAGAGAATTAAAAGAACTTAGAATTACGAAAGCTAAAAAGGTAACGGAGTTAAATGATTATATGGAGCTACACAAGGTAATTAACTGCTATAAGTTAGCAGATGCTTTGGAAGATAGTTGTGAGAAAATGACTGATACAAATGTAACTGAAAACGTTGTGGGTGTGTCGGCATAAGGTAAGAAGAGAAGGTTGAAACACACCGCAAGTTGATAAATAATCTGGTCATATTGATAATATTACAAATATCTCCAAATATTTCCAAATGCAGAAAGTAGGTGTATAATACAACAAAAGGTATGTTTTTTTGCTTGTGAAATGTATTATGTGGATTGTAGGGACTATAATTAAAGCGTAGAACTTAAGGAAGGATTGGTGTTATGGCGTTTAAGATTGTTAGAAATGACATCACAAAGATGTTGGTTGACGCAGTTGTAAATACTGCAAATGAAGAACCGATATATTCTAGTGGAACCGATATGGCTATATATAAAGCCGCAGGTGAAGAATTATTACTTGCAGAAAGAAAAAAGATTGGTTTTATGAATGAAGGTGAAGTTGCTATTACACCAGGATTCAACCTTCCTGCAAAATATATAATTCACGCAGTAAGTCCTTGCTACATTGATGGGGCAAGTGGAGAGGAAGGGAAACTTCGGCAATGTTATAGAAGAAGTCTTAAATTGGCTTATGAAAATGGATGTAAAAGTATTGCTTTTCCCCTGATTGCCACAGGAAATTTTGGTTATCCAAAAGAAGAAGGTATGAGTATTGCAGTAGAAGAGATAAAATCTTTTCTTCTACTGCATGATATGTTTGTTTATCTTGTTGTATTCGATATGGAATCAACTAGATTAGGATTGGATTTCTACCCAGATTTGGAGGCATATATTGACCATAATTATGTGTGTGAAAAGGGAGAAGAAGAGTATGGTGACAGATATTTGGGCTCTGTCACAAGGGAACTTCCTAGGGATGACAGATATATACAGACTAGAAAAGGAATAGATGAACATTTGGCATATCCAAAAGAAGAGATAGAAGAATGTGTTAGCCTAAGTAGTCTGGTAATGTCAGCCCCTTCTATAATGAAATGTCCTGAAACAGCAGAATGTTCAGTGGGAACCTTCTTTGATGATGAATTGTGGGAGATAAATGAAACTGCATTAAATGAACGAATAAAACATTTGTCTGATACATTTCAGCAGTATCTTTTGTATCTTATTGAAAGCAAGGGGCTAACTAATACAGAGGTGTATAAGAGAGCAATTATAACGAAACAGCTTTTTTCTAAGATTAAGAAGAATTCTGAGTATCATCCAGATAAAATGACAGCTATGAGACTTTGTGTAGGAGCCAAGCTTAATTTGGATGAGACCAAGGATTTGCTTGCAAGGGCAGGGTATGCGTTATCACCCTGTGATAAGAGAGATATCATTTTTTCCTTTTTTATAGAACGGGAAATATATGACATGATAGAGATAGACATAGCCCTTGAGGAGCGTGGTTTGCCTTGCTTCATATCATAGGGATATGAGGTTGAGAAGATATAATAGTAAAAAGTATGTGTGAATTGACAAGGTCGCCCGTATGGCGACCTATTTTCTTATCAACTGTGATATATTTACCACAGTAACAGGTAAACAAGGTTGATAGAAAGGCGTTAGGTGATGATTATATGAGGAAACCTATAGAACTTAATAACAGAATGATAACAAAAGAGATAATGGAAGAAACGTTATTTATGTCCATAGCAGAGGGTGGAGCTATGGGTGAACCTGGCGGAGTATATTTTTATGATAGAAATGGGAACTTGTATCATTTTAATTATGTATATGGTGATGTAGATTTAGGTAAGGTAGAAAAGATGTTTCCTGTATTGGAATCCTGTGATTTCGGTTTGTTTGGTATAAATAGTTCTGTTCCTGAAGGGTGGCATTACATTAATTTGGGCGCAGGTAATCACTTAATTGTAAAGCAAGAAGTGTATTCGATGTTTGCCGAACAAATAAAAAAATGCAAAAGGCCAGTTGAAATATATCAGCAATGGATGGATAAAGCAGCATATGTGATTGAGGAGATGAAGGGTTCTGAGAGTGTGCTTTTTTAGGTTACTCAGTTTGGTTACTCAACCACTATTAAGTTTTGATTTTACTGCGAATAGAATGATATAATTTTGTTACATAGATAGGAAATGATAATATGTCAGATAGCAAAACAGTTATTATTAATGGAAAAACATTCAAGGTAATAGAAAATGATGCTATGGATGATATTGTTAAGTTGTTAGGAAATTAAATATAAGTGATAATGAGCCAGGATAGCTATGAATTAGCTGTCCTGGTATTTTTTGTGGCAAAATAGGTTATTAGATAAATGAATATAAATATATTGAAATAAATTAAAAGATGTGTGATTATATGAAGTATACTTGAAGTTATTATCTTGAAAAAAATATATAAATTGACTATAGAAAGATATTCAAAGTGTTTGCTGTAATAAAAGAAACAACAGAAACTTTGAATTTGCAGAATATACGAGGAGAAAAAATGTGAAAGTATTATTATTTTGTTGTAAAGGATTTGAAATGATGGAGTTTGCTCCATTTTATGATGTATGTGGCTGGGCCAAAAGTGAATATGGAT
>SVEI01000011.1 GCA_015057445.1 Lachnospiraceae bacterium
GTGATCATACGCCTTCAATGTGATTCTCATAATTTGACTTGCCATAAAAAAAGCCGCCTCCTTTTCGCACTTATTAGTAGTACGACAAGTGGTGACTGTACAACTTTCCCGTGTGTGTCGTAAATTTTCACATTCCAATTTACTAAATCTTCACACGTCATCTCCGCCCTTTGACGGATGGTATTTGGTACAGTGACTTGTCGCCAGTTATCTTTAATTGACATTCGCTCCACGAAAAACCTACCTAATTGCTTAAGTAGCAACCTTCGCTTCCACGCTATCAATGTCACAGCAAGAATGATTATATAACAAAGAAATATAATATGCAAGAACTTTTTTGTATTTTTTTATGTACAATTTTCGTCACTTTTTCCGCACACAAAACCTAGTGTTTTTAAGTTTTTTTATACTAAATATATTGCCTTAAGAATTCCGACAACCTTATAAGTCATCAAAATTCTTAAGACTTTTTTGGGGTCATATCAAAACATACTGACCATTTCTACACTATTGGTTATAACCCATTACCCTGAAATTTGCTATAGCCGCAACCTCTGCGTCACTTTCTTCTTTATTTGTTACACTTCTTCCTCTAGACTTCATAATCTCCATATCTTCTAGAGTAAGCTTTTCTTTCTTCCCATCAGGAATACCTGTATCCATATCTAGATTAAGGTCTATATTTGTTTCTAGGTTTGTTTTCTTCATTCATATTTACCTCCATAAAAAAATATGTTCTACACAATATTTACATATTATATAGAACATACTTTATTATGTTCAAATATCCATATACAATTCCACACAAGTTAGTTACTTGTTTTTTAGCAGGGATACTATGGTGGGTTCCACTCCAAAAAACTCACACATTGTTTTTGCCTCTTCCAACGACTTTTCTTTCTTGTCCTTAGTTACATTGGTCTTCACTGCCCTAATGAGTATGTTCTTTGGGGAATGTGCCAAATCTACAAACTCAAGCAACTGCGTTTTATAACCACAATACTCAAGCATTACCCCTCTCAAAGCATCTGTTGCAAGCGCCGCTGTCCTTTCCTTAATAATGCCATATTTCATCATAGGACCAAGAGTATCGCTGGCAATGCTCTTATTCATCTCATGCTGACAACATGGTACGGACATTATATATGTAGCATTCCATTTAACTGCATTATATAAAGCGTAATCTGTGGCCGTATCACAAGCATGCAAGGTTACCACCATATCCACCGGCATATCAGACTTGTAACCATTTATATCTCCTAGTTCAAACACCAGACCATCATATCCATATTTTTTAGCTGTTTGATTGCATTTTTTTATTACATCTTCCTTAAGGTCTAGGCCTACAATATTGACTTTCTTTCCTTTTAACTCTACCAAATAATAATAAAGGATAAATGTTAAATAAGATTTCCCACAGCCAAAATCTATTATATTAATAGTATCTCTATTATGGTTCTTTATTACATCATCCACCATTTCAATAAATCTGTTTATCTGTTTAAACTTATCGTACATGGATGCAACAACTTTTCCATCCTTGGTAAATACCCCCATGTCCACTAGTGGTGGTACAACCATACCTTCCTTTAAGATATAATTTTTCTGTCTGTTATGGGTAGCTATATCAGATTTATCATTCCGACTTTCCGCAGTGGTAAGCATTCTACTATTCTTAAGTAGCTTCCCTGACTTAGAACATTTGAAGCTTACTTCTTTATTGTTAGTGAAAATATTCACCTGTTTAAGCTTATCAGGAAAAATATCCATTAACACCGATACAGTTTCTTCTATATTAATGTTATCTTGAAATACCTGTTTTTCTGTATAACGACTCACCTGGTATTTTTCTTTTCCCTTAACAACAACCTTATTTAATTCTATTCTTCTGTATTCATAAGTTTTGTTGGTTTTATTACTAATTATAATTCGATTAAAACCCTGAGCTATAGTTGTCTCCAACTGTTTTTTTATTTCTTCCATATAAATATATGCGTCTCCTATCCTTTACAAGTGGTATATAAACTAATTGGCATAAGCTGCACATTCTTAAAGTAAAGGCGCTAGCAATCTAAGCACACTCTGCCCTAGTCGCTTTACACTTCCAATCTTGTCCAATTCCTTAGATGTTATCATCTGGCATTTCCCTTGAGTCTTGAGAAAATCTTCCTTTATCTCATAAATAGCCGCACAGTTAAACATCCACACACCACATTCAAAATGCAAATACAAACTTCTGTAGTCAAAGTTTATTGTTCCCACAGTAGCAACGCTATCATCCACAACCACTGTTTTAGCATGAATAAAGCCTGGAGTGTATTGATAAATCTTCACTCCCGCTCTTACCAATTCTCCATAATATGACTGAGTAACCATAAATACCATCTTTTTGTCTGGTATTCCTGGGGTAATAATTCTGACATCTATACCACTTTTAGCAGCCAAAGTAAGGGCAGTCATCATTTCATTATCTATAATAAGATATGGGGTCATAATGTACACATAATGTTTCGCCTTATTAATCATATTTAGGTAAATGTTTTCTCCCACAATCTCATCATCCACCGGAGTATCTCCATAAGGCTGAATATATCCATCTGTATATATAGGTGTACGCTTATACTTCATAGGAATGTAAAGGGTGTAGTCCTCATCCTCCTTTGTCAGCATGCGCCATGTCTGAAGAAACATTACAGTCAGATTCCACACTGCATTGCCCTTAACCATTATACCTGTATCTTTCCAGTGGCCATACTTACAACCAATATTTATATACTCATCTGCCAGATTGATTCCACCAGTAAAACCGGTATGACCATCTATAACTGTAATTTTTCTATGGTCCCTATTATTCTGTCTTAAGCTAAGTATTGGCTGAATAGGATTGAAAGGTATAGCTCTGATTCCATAGGACTTCATCTCTTCTATAAATCTAGATGGCATATGCATGGCACAGCCAAAATCATCATAAATTAGCCTAACATCCACACCTTCTTCTGCCTTTTCCTTTAGTATATCAAGAACACCATTCCACATTTTGCCTTGCTTGATAATAAAGTACTCCATAAATATAAAATGTTTGGCGTTCTTAAGCTCTTCTTTTAACCGAGAAAAGTTTTCCTCTCCTGATGAAAAATATTTTACGTTAGTATTTTTATATGCCGGAAATCCTACACTTTGAGAAATATAAGTAGACTGAACACTGGCGCTCTTGCTTATTGACTTAATCTCCTTTTGTACGTTCTCATCTCTTGGCATATATTTAAAGATATCAACATAGCTTTCCTTGGCCTCTTTGATAAACTTCATTCTAGTGCTGTTCCCAGAAAGCATAATGTACATAATGCCACCCACAAGGGGTACTGTCATCACGAAAACAACCCACGCCAATTTATATGCCGGATTCTCTGGTTTGTTAATCAAATACAGCACCACAAACGCAGTGAGAAGAAGGGCGCTGGTTCTCCAATAAAACACGTAGTTTCTGGCAATTCCATACACAATCATCAAGAACAATATCTGTAGCAATATAAGCGTCACAATCACAGCAACTCTTGTAACAAAGAGACGCTTAGACATATCTGTAGAACCAATATTAGATTTCTTTATTTTCTTGTTATCTGCCACAGAACCACCCCTTTGTAATATAGATACCCGATATTTTCTCCCCAAAACTCAGGCAAAACTCTACCTACTCCATCTTCCCGATGCTCCACAAGGAAGCACTAAACCACTTTCTGTAACTGGTAGACCTATTTCCTCTGATACAACCTGTCCACCAAATTTTGATTTAACTTCTGTTGATATCATATAAGTAAGTACCGCTGGTGCAAGACCAGTTGTATAAGAATTCACCAAAAAGAATAATGCATCTTCTCCTAGCAGCTGACTTGTCAATTCAATAAATGGATGAATTTTCTCTTCTAACTTCCATATTTCCCCCTTAGGGCCTCTACCATATGATGGTGGATCCATAATTATACCATCATACTTGTTACCGCGGCGAATTTCTCTTTCAACAAACTTAACACAATCATCCACCAACCATCTAATTGGCGCATCTCCCAAACCTGATGACACTGCATTCTCCTTAGCCCAAGTAACCATTCCCTTAGATGCATCAACATGAGTTACACTGGCCCCAGCCTTAGCAGCTGCAAGCGTCGCTCCACCTGTATAAGCAAACAGATTAAGCACCTTCACCGGACGATTAGCCTTCTTAATAATATCAGAAAACCAGTCCCAGTTCACCGCCTGCTCTGGAAACAATCCTGTGTGTTTAAATGCAAATGGTTTCAGATTAAAGGTAAGCTCTCTGTAATTAATACTCCACTGCTCCGGAAGGTTCATAAACTCCCACTCGCCACCGCCTTTTGAGCTTCTATGGTAATGTCCATTAAGCTTTTTCCAAGCGTTATTTTTCTTCGTGGTATTCCATAATACCTGTGGGTCTGGACGAAGAAGTATATAGTCTCCCCATCTTTCAAGCTTTTCTCCCCCAGAACAATCTATAATTTCGTAGTCTTTCCAATTATCTGCAATCCACATATATTTTATCCGTCCTTATTCTGAATATTTTCATTTAATGTTTTTGGTTATTATATCACGGTTACTATGGTCATACAAATATTATTTGAGATAGTATAATATAGTATATTCTCCAATCACATGTAATTCAAATCAATTATAGTTTAACATAGTGTTACCAATATTTTTACATCATTTAAAAGCATTTTTAATCAAAACTATTTCTAGTATTCCTTTATAAATAATTAAGACAACCGGTCAATACAAATACTGCGTACCAACCGGCTGTCTTAATCTTTACTTACTCCTGGTATGTAATCTCTTTGCAATTAAATTGTCGAATTATTACTCTACCAGTTTCTATCTTCTAATGCCTTATATTCCTTGTGTGTACCAACAAATTTATATGCTGGTCTAATAATCTTGCCGTTATTAACAAGCTCCTCTATTCTATGAGCTGACCATCCTGATATTCTTGAAATTGCAAATATAGGTGTAAATATCTCTATAGGAAGCTTAAGCATAGTGTATACAAATCCACTATAGAAATCCACATTTGCACTAACTGTCTTAAAAGTCTTTCTCTGCTTGCCGATAAGCTCTGCTGCAATTCGCTCCACTCTATCATACAAAGCAAACTCTTCTTCTAATCCCTTTTCTTCAGACAACTTTTTTGCATATTTTTTCAAAATTACTGCTCTCGGGTCTGACTCACTATATACTGCGTGACCCATACCATATATAAGTCCCGACTTGTCAAATCCCTTCTTATCTAAAAGTGACTGAAGATATTCGCTTATCTCGTCTTCATTCTCCCAATCCTTAACATTTTCCTTAAGGTCATTGAACATTTGCTGCACCTTAAGATTTGCACCACCATGTCGTGGCCCCTTAAGAGAACCTAAGGAAGCTGCCACCGCAGAATATGTATCTGTACCTGTAGAAGAAAGCACATGAGTTGTAAATGTGGAGTTATTACCACCACCATGTTCTGCATGTATTACCAAGCAAACATCCAAAACTTTGGCTTCAAGTTCTGTATACTTTCCATCAGATCTTAATAATCTTAATATATTCTCCGCTGTGGACAATCCCTTCTTTGGACGATGTACAACCAAGCTCTTATCTAAATAATAATGTCTATACGCCTGATATCCATAGGATGCCATAACTGGGAACTGAGCTATAAGCTTAAGACACTGCATAAGTACATTCTTAATACTTAAGTCATTTGGATCTGGGTCATATGTGTATAATGTCAGCACGCATTTTTGAAGAACATTCATCATGTCCTTACTTGGAGCTTTCATAATAACATCTCTGTTAAATGATTCCGGAAGCTGTCTCAAGTCCTCTAGAACCTCTATGAAGCTTTCCAACTGTTTCTTGGATGGAAGTTCTCCAAACAAAAGTAAATATGTAGTCTCTTCGAAACCATAAAGGCTATTCTTAAAGCCATTTACCAAGTCCTGAACTTCATAACCCTGAAAATAAAGCTCTCCAGGTATAGGAATTCGCTCTCCCTCTTCCACCTTAAATGCAACAACATCCGAAACCTCTGTAAGTCCTGTTAATACTCCTCGACCATGAGAATCTCTCAGTCCTCTTTTTACATTATATTCCTCGTAAAGATTCAGATCTATTTTACCTGATTCCTTACAATACTCTACATATTCATCTATTATTTTTTCAAAATTTAAGTCTGCCACCTTATTATCTCCTTCTTAGAACCTTTAACCTTTTTTGTTATTATGGTTCTATACTCTCAACCTCTACCTCATACCCCAACTTATATATTACCTTGGTATCGGGTTCTGAATAGCATGACACATAGTCATTACGATCATCTTTACGAATGGACACAAAATTAGATATAAACATAGCATACTCTGATATCATATAATCATCTCCCACATCAGAGTACAATGTCTGAAACTGTTCCTGAGTATCCCCAAGCTTTATTCCTCCTGGGAAAACCACATCAAAGCTACAATAATCTGCGTCAAATGATATCTCAGTAATATAACCATTAACAGGTATAATTGCATCTGTGGTAAAGTTTTCCACAGTAATGGTTATTTGGTTTCCTTCTTTTTCCAACTCTGTTTCTATGCTTCCGCTACCTGGAATATATTCCTCCACATCTCGGCTTAAGCTCCAACCATTTGCAGTAAATTCTGATACTGGAACTGGCATAGCAACACTAAATCCATCAACTGTTATTATTCCATCAAACTTGTCTGCTGATTGTCCAGATGGTTTTTCATAGTATGAATTAATTTCTGGTGGTGTAACATCTATATCTCCTTCACCCACTTCATACCCTTCAGGAATTTCGCCATTAGCAAGAATGATTTCATATAACACTCCGTTTTCATTTAACTTTAAGCTAATACCATCATCTTCATTATCACCTGCATATTCCAGACGAACATATGACTTTCCCTGAAGGTCACCATCAGTTCTATTATCCGGAGCTCCATAAGTTTTCTTAATTTGTTCTTCTGTAGCCTCTCCCCACTTTATTCCACCTGATAACTCAATTTGAGCGTTTTCGGAAACATTATCATAATCAGGGGTAATACTAAATCCTATAACAAAACACTCCTCAATAGGTTTCTCAGACATAGCATAATTCGCAACAGCAACATCCATCTCTATGGTGTCATTATAGAAAAAGAAATCATCAATTTGTCCTGCTGACAACGTTGGTGTTACCTGGTTTGAATTCCATCCACTTTCTACAAAATCTTTATATGGTATAGGAAACTGATACAATTTATCTTCTATACGAACAGTATAATCACGCCAATCATCAGACAGCTCTGTAGGAGCCACATACGCATACTCTTCACTTTCGGTTGTGGAACCTGTACTTTCTGTACTTGCCTCTGTGCTATCTGCCACAGTTGTACCACCACCATTTGCATCCTTCTTGTCAAAAATCATCACAAGTCCAACAATAAGAGCAAGAGCTGCAACACCTGCAACTATACCGATAACAACTTTACTCTTCTTTGTATCTTTTGAAGCAACTGCCGGTGTATTCAAATACATAGACTGCATAGTTACCGGAGAACCGCCCACTGTACCAGAGCCGTTATATGGCACAGCACTGCCAGCCGGATTCGTATAGATACTCTCTATAGGAGTATTTCCATATAAATCTGTCAAAAGTTCTCCTATATTTTGATATCTGTCTGATACCTTAACAGCCAAGCCTTTTCTAAGAACCAACTCCGTTCTCTGGGAAACAGCCACACCCATAGAAGTTGGGTTTATGTAATCATCCTGTTCCATTCTCTCAACACTATTTGGTGGAACCTGTCCTGTAAGCATCTTATACATAGTTGCACACAAGCTATATATATCTGTCCAAGGTCCTTGATTACCCTTGGCATAATATTGCTCTGCCGGAGCGTAACCATGTTTTAATATTACAGTGTAGGTCTTATCTGTCTCAGATGACTGTCCTCTAGCAGAACCGAAATCTATCAACTTTATCTTATTGTCCTTATCAACCATTATATTATCCGGACTGATATCTCGATGCACCAAGCCAGATTTGTGCATCTGATACAGGGATTCCAAAGCTGGTTTCATCAGAGCCAGTACAGTAGCTTCGTCAAGCTTACCACCAGCATTGTTAAGATATTCCTTGAGGTTAATACCATTAATATATTCCATGACAATGTAGCCTGTTCCATTCTCATAGAAGAAATCTTTTACAGATACTATACCTTGGAGCTGATAGAATTTGGATAAATTCTGTGCCTCCTCAACGTACCTTTTTAACCCCTTGTCATACACATCCTTGGTGGAATCATTTGGAATAACCTGAGTAAAGCTATGTGATATATCTCTTGAAGCCAAACTATCCGGATAGTACTCTTTAATCGCTATGTAGGTCTGTAGATTCAAATCCCAACCAATATATGTAATTCCAAATCCACCAACGCCTATAACTCTTCCAAGCATATATTTATTCTGTAAAACAGTAAAAGGTTTTAGACAATTAGGCTTCTCCTCATATGCACTTACACCAAAACCACAATACGGACACACATCATCCATGGCTGGCAATCCCTGCATACAATTGGGACATCTATCATATCTATCCTGCATAGCTCTTTCCTCCTATAGTTTTTAAGCATTAATTAATAATTATATCAAAGCTATTACATTTTAACAAGTTAATTTACTGATAATGATTTCAAACTCACCTGAACAACTCTATTTACCACTATCATTGGAGCATATGACCAGCTCTCCATGGTAACAAACATGTCATAGGCAAAATAATATATCATGAAAACCAATGCGATATTATTCAATATTCTTAAACCCTTTATACTTTTTTGTCTTTCCACTTCATCCATTCTTGGAACGCAATGGGATATCATAATCACTACGTATATTGTCAAAGCCATAGGGATGAGAACGTTGGTAGCAATATACAAAAAACACTCATCGCCAAATATCAATTCCGATATCAAACATACAAATTCATAAGTAAAATCGTCACACTCTAATCCGCATATTTCCCCAACGGAAAACACATTAAGAAAATTGGAAAGAAATACTCCTAAAATTGTCAATAAGATTATTCCTGTATTGTATTTCCAGTTTAATTTTATCTCTTTCTTTCCATATTCGAATCTCAATACAATTAGCAGAATTGCCAGGATAATAATATACCCCAACCATCCTTCAAATTCAATTCTATCAAAAAGCCAATTTTCATTGTCTCTGTTATAATATCCATCCTCAAAAAGGTTGTCTGCTAGCGTACAAAATTCGTTATGGATTAAAGATAATGCTTCCGTCAACAAAAATATTATGTGAATTTTTGTTACTAATATGTACGAACTATTAGATATACTATTTGTCTTTTTTAATAATAAACATATAATATAGACCGCAAACATTACTATAAACAGTATTGCGTGCACGCTATATCCATACCAAATTTCCAAACATCTCTCCAACATAATTACCTCTTCTTAGAAAAGTCATCATCCATTTCATATTTTTGTTTATATTGACCTTTTTCTGGAGAAGCCAATCCTTCTCTCATATTTTGTCTATAATTGGGGTCATTGTCATTAACTACGCCACTATCTATTATTTCATGAACATCTCCATTACTATCCGCGTAATTAAATGACTCTGTATTAGCCACCTGCATCTTCGCCTCATCCCATGTATAAGGCTTACTAGATGCATTTTCCCCATTATACTCATCATAATAGTACTGATAATCACTAATCACCGTACCATCATCATTCCACTCCAAAACATTCCACTGACTTACAAAATCACCATTCCCATCAATTATGAATTCTGAATGAAAATCAGGAGTTAATCTTTTTCTATTCTGCTCTCTGCCACTATAGTACTCTTCATAAGTGGTAGTAGTTGGAAATTTATTGTGATAACGAGCAGGCTCTGCATCCATCAAATCTCCATTCAATCCATTTTCATCAAAAACATATGCCCTCAAAGCATCCTCATCCGTCATACCTTCACCCTTATAGTGTTCTCTTATATATGTAATATTCTGGTAGTCTATATAATATCTCAACTGATGTATCTTCTGCACATCTGTTCCATCATAGTCTGCACCTTTCTTTCCATACGAATTAGTCACACAATCCGACAACACATCATAAAAATCTGCATGTGGCGGCATATTAGGGTCAAATTTAAAATCACCAGTCAACTGTAGCATTCCATTTTCATCAATAGTACCACCCATCTGATCAATTACTAAATCTGCCTTTTCTTTATCACTTAATCCTGATGCCTTTAACATATCTGTATATACATCCGAGCCAACCATAGTTGATTCATCATGTATATTACTGATAATTTCTGAATAATCACTACCATCTGAATCCGCCAAAGCATCATTCAGTTTTTTTACATAGCAGTTTGTAGCCTTAGGATCCCATCCATAGCCTCTTTGAGCCTCGACTTCCTTTGTTATATCCCTTAGCATATCTAAATATTCTTCATCAGACATTCCATCTGGTTTATGAACTAAGAACATAAGAAATATATCAAAGTCAAAAGGATTTTCACCCTCAGCCTTTTCCTGGGAATTAATATAGTCCTCCATCTCCCGCAATTCCATTAGCATATTCTCATTATCTTTATAGATATCAATACATCTATCAAGCAAATTTAATAACGCTCTGGTTTCATGTTTTTGTCTGTGCAAATCATCCACAATAACATTTAGACTATTTTCCACTCCATAAATTCTTAAGCTTTTAAGCTCGTCTTGTATTCTCTCTAATTTAATTGCAGAAGAATTCAGCCCATACTCCACTTCTGCAAGGCGATTTACAGCACTATCTAGTTTTGGTAAATCTACATAAAAATTCATATTAATAACCCCTTATCATTATATAGTCATGCTACCATATTGTTCCACCATAATCATAATCTGTGTTTATATCAAATTCCTCATTTAATTCCATGTTATCTTCTCTTTCCTGCAATGCATCTGCTTGATTTTGCTGAAGAGCTTCGATTATCTCGTCTTCACGAGCATCTTCTTGGTTGGAACTGTTATTATTTTGATTATTCTGTGGGTCTTGATTTGATTGACCTGAAGATTGCTTTTGTTGTTCTAATTCCTCAATCATCTTATCAATCTCCTCTTTTAATTTTTGAGAAGTATCATTATGACCATCTCCATTATCAGATGCGCACCCCTTATCCATAAGAACTTCCCTTGCTTCTTTTAATTTAGCTATAGACGAATCTATTTTCTCGGGAGCTGCGTAATCATCTCCCAATCCATATACCATAGAAAGAGCAAGATTAATTCTTACAGAACACTCTTCATCCTGTGACATATCATATGTCAAGGCTTCCCTGTACTCTTCTTCAGCTTCTTCATAATCCCCCTGCTGATAATACACATTTCCTGTATTATAATATACAATGTGGGGTTCAAATACATTACAGGTTCCAAGTGGCTTGGTGTTAACATCATATTCACCATCATTATATTTAGTTGTAATAATCTGATTGTAGATATAATTAAATGCATACTTGCCAGACACTATAAAGCCAAGTATCCAGATTACACCTAGAATATAAACAATACACTTTTTCACCATTGCATCTACGCCTTTCTAAAGATTTTTCTTCGATAATATATAAAATCAATTATCAATAGCACCACAAGAGGTATAATGAAAATATAGTAAAACTCTTTATCTCCCTGTGGCATAACTATATCATTATTCATCTCCATAGGTCCTATTTCATCTTGTATCCCCTTGATTGTATCATCAATATTGGACTGTTTTGTCATGTGTACATACTCCACACCCAGGTCATCTGCGATAGATTTTAAATTATCCTCGTCCAGTTTAGATATGGCCTTAAGTCTGTTGAAATCATCGTCATAATAGTACAGATACTCTGGTTCATCTGTATCACCTGCGTAATACACAGGTCGCATAGGTCCGCCTTCCTTAGTGCCATACCCAAGTACTGCTCCACCATCAACATATTTATCTAATCCAGAATAGCTTTTTAAAGTTTGCTCACTGGTATCTTCTCCGTCAGTAATAAAGAATACTATCTGATAGGTTTCTCTTTCCTTATCTAAAAGCTTCTCCATCTCACCCATTATATCATTTAGGGTAGTTCCTCTTGCATACAGCTGTCCCTGACCATTTAATATTCCTATTGTCTGCTTTGTTATGGTCACATCTGAAGTGTATGGTGTCCTAAGGTCTACCTTATTGTCAAAGCTCACAACCGAGAATGACGCTCCAGGAAACTGGTCTATTATGTACTCACAGTCCTTCTTAACTGCATCTAATCTCTTGCCATCACCATTATAATCTTCTGCAATCATACTTATAGTATTATCACAGACAAATAACACATCTACATCCACCGCACCTTCTATATGATCAGTTCCAGGTATAGTGAAGCGAAGATTTATGACAAACAAAAGCACTACGATTATTATCTGCCTTATAAAGTCAAATGTTCCTTTTCTTTTCATCACCAAAAAGAGCACACATATTATAGCCATAGCCCAGATTGGTATTATTGGATTTATTATCATAATTTTACCTTCCTACTAATAACAAAATAAACTCCCAAAACTGCAACTAATACTATAAACAACGCCTGTGGCTGGTCGTAAAACAAAAGCTTTGTCTCCACAATTACAGATGCTTCTGTCTTCTTGATTTCTTTTACCAAATCATCAAATGCACCAGGTGTAGTATTTCTATAATACTTTCCGCCAGTTTTTTCTATATTACTCTTAAAGCTTTCCTCATCAACCGCATTCTCAGGTGCAATAGCAAACACCTTAACATTATGCTTCTTACACAAATCTGTAGCTTCATCAACGGTTACCAAAGGAGTACCATTTAGCTCATTATCAGTAGTAAATATAATGAGTCTTGTTCTGTCTGGATCTTCCTCCATATCTGGAAAACTGTACAGGCATGACGCCAATCCATCTCCTATAAAGGAACTACCCTCATCACTAAGTGTACCTTCATATTTGTAATTATAGAGGTCGTAATCGATATTTGCCACGTCTTCGTATGTGTAATTACCATCTCCATAATAGTAATCGTACATAATAAAACTTTCCTCGAAAGATGCCTCTAAATTATCAATTATTTCAAGAACATACTCATAATCTGTGGTCAGTGGTACCATCAACACAGACTTTGCGTTAAATATAGATATTCCTACTCTTTCCCCCTCTAAATCCTTAATTACCCCTCTTATCTCATCACACATAGCCAAATTCAGTTCATCAACAGAGCTTGAAATATCCATACAGAGGAATATATCTCTGTTTCTGTTCTCTCTTGTGATTGTCTCGATTTTTGAAGGACGAGCCATAAGTACAAAGCTTACGCCTATGGCAACAAGTAAAAATAACAATGCCACAGCAGAGAAAATCTTATATCTATTCATAAGCTTTTTGTACAAATCAGTTTCTTCTATAAATCCTGTATTGGCCACCTTATTACCCTTGGTGAACTTGTCCCTTCGCTTAAATCCCAAAAAAGGAAGTATAAGCACTACAGGTATGCCAATATACAACATCCAGGGAAATACTAACTCCATTCCGCAATTACCTTCCTTGCCTTATTAATCGATTCATATACATTTCCTACATTTTCAGCAGCAAACTCTGGAACATAGCACTCTGCTATTAGATAATACAGATTAGGTATATTTACCCTTCCGATTTCTTCTAGGGTGTAGTTCTGTACTTTAATGCCTGTAGCATCATATACAAAATGCCTTATCACCTTGCTGAGTTCCTGATACGCTTCTCTATCGGTTATCTTGTTTGCATATCTCTTCTGCTCTATATTAATCAACATGTTATTATACTTAGTCTTAATATGCTCCAACTTGTGTGGCTTTGGAGTATGTATTATTGCCCCTTCACCCTTGTTCTTTTTATTGCGTTTTGCTATTAACATCACTGCAATGAAAACCAACAATGCTACAAGCAGTAAAATCGCAATAACAAGACCTATAGATGAATAAGCCATCATACCCTCTAATTCAACAGTAATTGGAATCCCTGTATTACCGGCTGTTTGCATGCTTATGTCCCCCTAACAATTCTGTTATCTTGTCTACTATATCTTCCTCTGAATCCACCTGGGTGGTTACTATTTTATATTTTGACAATTTCTTCTCATTATGTTCCAGTAAGGCCTTTTTAGCTTGGTGCTCCATAGCCTTTAATTCCTTGTTATCAGCAATAAAATCAGGAACATACTGATCTTTTTCAACACTGTAAGCATTCTTCTCTGTTATATCTGCATCACTAATATTTATAAACAACACATCATGCTGATAAGTAAGCTTCTTGATTGTGTCATCACTTACTGTGCTCATACCCTTATCATCCGTTATAACAAAAACTATCATTTTTCTATTGATATATCGAATGATATACTGCAGACTTTTCTCTATGTCTCCCATATATCCTTCAAAATCCTCCTTACCATACTCAGTAAGAATTCTTTCGATATTCATAGTACCAGTTTTTAGAGGATAATACTGTATAAGTCCACTTCTATTATATATGGCTCCAACATTATCACCATTAAGTCCTGCAAGATAAGCAACAGTTCCGCCAGCATTTAGAGCGACCTTATGTTTTGACTCCAATGCCTTAGTTACAGCAGTCATATTTTTGCCCGAATCAAACACAAGCATTATATTGTGTTTCTTCTCAGCAATATAACGTTTAACCAGCACCTTTCCACTTCGAGACGAAGCTTTCCAGTCTATATCTCTTATACTATCCCCAGGTATATATTCTCTAAGATTTTCAAAATCCAAACCATTACCCTGATAGATTGACTTGTATGAACCATCAAATACATTGCTACTTTTTTTGCTAGCATATATTCCCACTCTGGTTCTTATCTGTGCTACATAATTATTTATCATGGTGTCTGCACTGCTCCTACTATTGCATTAATAATCTGTTCCTCAGTTACTCCATCAGCTATAGCTGCGTAATTTAGTGTTATTCTATGTCTAAGAACACTGTGAATCAGCGCCTTTACATCATCTGGTATCACATAATGTCTTCCTCTAATTAAAGCCATGGCCTTAGACACCTCCATTAACGCTATTGCACCTCTTGTACTAGCTCCCATAGTGATATACTGTGCTAACTCTGGGGCAATAAAATTCTGTGGATGTCTTGTTGCATTAATAATCATAATAATATATTTTTTAACTGCAGCATCTATATACACCTTGTCAGTAAGCTCCTGCAAGAACTTAATGTCCTTTAAGGTTACAACTGAGCTTTGGTCTGCAAATACATTTTTCTCAATTCTATTAAGGATTTCAAGCTCCTCATCCATACTTGGATAAGTAAGCTTCTCTTTCAGCAGGAATCTATCTAACTGTGCCTCCGCCAAGAGATATGTACCCTCCTGCTCAATAGGGTTTTGTGTGGCAACTACCATAAATATTTCTGGCATATCATATGCCTCGTTACCGATTGTCACCTGATGCTCCTGCATTACCTCGAGCATGGCACTTTGAGTTTTTGCACTAGATCTATTTATCTCATCCAAAAGTACAAAGTTGGCATATACTGGTCCTAGCTTTGTATCAAATGAATTAGTAGTATAATTCAAAATCTGAGTTCCTATAATATCACTAGGAAGCAAGTCTGGTGTACACTGAATTCTGGAAAATTTACCATTAACAGCCTCTGTTATAGTTTTTGCTGCTGTGGTCTTTGCAAGACCTGGTACAGACTCAAGAAGAATGTGTCCATTACACATCATAGACACCAAAAGAGATGTTCCAAGTTGGTACTGACCTACCATCTTTGAAAAATAATAATTGTTAATTTTCATTACAATAGCTTTTGATTGCTCCAGCTCCTGCTGATTAATTCCTACATAATTGTTATCCATAGTAACCTCCACTTATTTATATGATTAATATTTTCAAACTCACATATATAAAATATATAATAATATGCGTATGATTTCAAGTATTGCAGCCTCCCTTTGCCACATATTTATTATACGAGTCACGCATATATTTTTATGGTTTTTCAATAGAAATATTTAACATAAAAATGGCGACAGCCAAAGCCTTTGACCATCACCATTTTTTCTTATACACAGTTAATTATATCTCATCTACATAGCTGCTAACTTAGATTCATTTTGAACATAAACATTCTTGATATTATCAAGACAAGATGCCAATTCGTTACACTCACCAGACTCCTGTTTGATTTCAAACTTAATTCTATCTAATGACTTGTTGATAAAATGTCCAGCAGGTCCAAGTCCAGTAACATTCTCTGGTACCTTGTTACTTGCTGACGATAACAAAGCATGTGCCTCTCTAAGATTAGCAACAGCTCTATCCATCTCCTTCGGAGATACCTCAAATGCCTGAATTCCAAGTGCGGATACTATACCATTAGCAATATCAGTAATGGTATCTATTGCATTATTCATTGCATCCTTTGCAGCATCTACGATAGTATCTATAATTCCAGGCTCATCCGAAACCTCTCGATCACTTCCATCCTTAACATCAATGTCATATCTATCCTCTGCCGCATTAGATATCAGCTTCAGTACATCTCTTATCTGATCCTCAGTAAGATCAATTCCCTTGCTCTTAAGAAATTCGTCAATCTTATCTATAGCCCCGTCTGGAAGGTGATCTATCACAAATCCCGCAACGCTCCATAGCCATTCCTGATCAATCAACCATTCAGCTGCATCAACCACACCTACTAAGTCACCAGCACCCATATCTTCTAAGCTATCTTTTAGCTTATCAAACATCTCAGGATTTTCCTCTGCATACTCCAAGATATAACCCAAAAGATAACCAGCTGTATCAATATTATCCGGATCAGTTAGTAAGTCAACAAAGAAATCCTTATCTTCTTTTCCAAAATATCCCTGCACCAAATCTCCGATTAGATTTAATGCTTCAGCCTTCTCACCATCACTCATAGATCTTAAATATCCATTAAGCAAATCGTCAGCAACTTCCATAGCATAAGCCTGACCGTCCTCATTAACAGTCATAGTTATATTGCCATTTTCATCTACCTGGAAAAAGCTATTTGGAGCATGATATTGTAACACTCCATCTATATTCTGAGCTTCATAAAATGTTGTATCTCCCACATCATTAAGCAACAAATTAACAAAGTCAGCATCAACATTATGGTTCTCAATCAAGTCCTGTCTTGCCAGAATCTCATCACCATATCTCTCAAAAAACTCATCAGAAAATCCCTGTCCATCAAAAGACAAGCATCGATCTACTTCATCCTCACTTAAAAGAGTTATGTACTTTGCTTTATTACCACCCTTAGAATGACCAGTTACAGTTATATCATAGTTTTCCAAACCATATTCATCATATATACTTTCATACCATTCTAATGCATTTTCCTGTTGTGCTGTAGAAACTCCGTCCTCTGCACTAGTCGCTCCACCACCAGTAAAATTATCTTTCCACTCTTGTTCAGCAGTTCCTCTGAATGCAACAATAGCCTCACCAGTACTATCATTAATCAACAGCACACTTCTTCCACCACCACCATCAGCGGAGTTATCAGTATGTGTTTCTGCAATTCTGATATTCATAAGTTCATCATTAGCCTGAATTGCACTTATAGTTTCTTTCCAATCGGCTCCTGTCATCTCTGAACCATACATATGTGAATCTTTTAACGAATCAACATCAACTGTTTCTAGCCACTCTCCCACTGTCATATTTTTATTATCATCACTTACAAAACTACTTCCTTCAATATCATTGAAATAAGTTAAGTTTTCTAATAAGAGTACCTCTTCTGTTGTCAACATATCACCTAATGCCATATTAAACCTCCATATATAATTAATATTTTCAAACCCATTTTTACAATAGTATACTACCACATAAGTTGGTTGATTTTTTTATTCTCCGACCAATAACCATTTTTTCACGACCAATAACCACCCATCAAAAAACCCTCTCTGCTACTGTTGTAGCAAAGAGGGCACTTACCTGACTTTGGTCAAACAATTGGTAAAACCAACTATGTCAGTACTATAAATCAAATGTGTTAAACTGTATGAAATTTAATCTATTTTTCTTTCTATACTCTAAGCATTCATCCCCAGAAGAGCATTCATCCATTATACCAGGAACAAAATAAACCGAATGGGCTCCATAAATATTTAATGCTCTTATTTCTTCCTCAACAGTTTTTACCACCTCGGACTTCTTGGTTTCATCTTCAAAAGGCATATCTACGTAAACTTCTACATCCCTTTTCATAGATTTACCCAAAGAAAAAATATCATCCATACTGGTATTTGCGTCTACTTCTTTTCCATAAAATCCACTTATTCTAGCATTGACATAGAATTTGTCCAATCCTGCAGTTTTGAATTTTTCCTCCAACATTTTTTCATATGCAGGCGAAAGCAAATAACCTGCCAAATTGTCGGTAATCACATATTCATCATCTTCAACAATAAGCTGCGCTGTGAAATAATTTTCTGTATCATCAATAGTAAACTCCAATTTTGTAACATCACTAGTTTTACTTATGGGTGAAAACGCAAAATATTCAAAATCATATCCTGGGTACTTTGCATCAAGATAATCATTAGCACTTCTAAATTGATTCAAAGCCTCCAACTGATAGTCATATAGCTTTCCTTCATTAATTCTATCCTCATTTACATATATACTACAAAGGATTTTCTTTTCTTCATCTGTCATCTGTATTACATTATTGTCCATGTCATCCTCCTCATTTACATATGAATTATTATTGCCCTGACCACTTCCCCCTGCATCACAGCCAGTCAACGCAAAACAAGCTAATCCCACCAATGCGATTAATACTTTTTTTCTCATCATTCCTCCACTATCACGATGCCGCTCTTTCCTGTTTCATTCTCTTTCTATTTTTAAGTCCTTTTGCTAGCAGCAAGCTAAACAATACAACAACTACCAATAAGATAATTGCTATCACAATTAACTTTTCATATTTTGCCTTTATTTTCTTTCTAGCTTTTTCTAGCTCAATTATACTATCTTCATATTGCTTTTTAGTAGAATCGATATTAGAGCATACTTCCTCTCCCTTTTCTATAGCGTTATATAAAGCATCCCATGTTTTCTCTGTGTAACTAAAACGCTTAATTGAAGAAATGTATTCCTTATTCTCTCTAACCAATTCTGTTAATTCTAGCTTTAACTTTGCATCTGGCACATCGTATGTCTCATCATCTGCACTTGTAAGATAGTTAATATCCAATGAATCTAATATAATTCTTATATTTTTTACTGATATGGCCTTCATCTCTCCATTATGTAAGATGAACATACCAGACACGCAACCTTCATCATCGATTATAGGAGCTCCAGCCATACCTTCTTCAATATGCTCTCCAACGTGGAAATATGTTATCTCTTCACCATAGTATGATGCAGTTTGCAACTCTGTAATTATGGTATCATATTCCACCATCTGTCTGTCAGCAACCTGACCTTGATCTAGCAAGCTCCTTGATCCCGGATATCCAGTAATATGTATTCTCGCATTCTGAGTTACTTTACTTCCGTCACCTAGCTTATAGTATGATTTATCTGCCATGGCCATATCTGTCTCTAACACTGCATATCTTGTATCCTGACTATAGGACTTAAGAGACATACTTGTCATTACACCCATACTACCAATTGCATAATACTTTAATTCTAGCTTTGAATCCGCAGGTAAACCATTTCTTTTCTTTATGGTTTCGATGACAACGTTATCGCCCTCTAAAATTCCGTAATCTGTAAAAACGTGCTTAGATGAATTTTGATTACCATCTACTCCAACTAAAAATCCTGTTCCCTGTTTTGCATAATAAGTGTTTCCATTTTCATCTGTATAAACTGTCAGTATCTTAACAACATTGCTTTTAGTTTCTTCTTCAACAGTCTCCTCCGAAGACTCTTCAGACGCTTGAACAACAATATTAAAATTACAAAGGCAAACAAGAGCCATCAAGCATAAAATATATCGTATAAAATTTGTTATCTTCATCTTGTATCCTCCACAGTTATACATTAGTAATTTATATTATACCTTTTTTCAGGCTTGTATTCAAATCCATATTCAAACTTTTTCAAAAAAACTTCTATATATGAACATAGCACAAAACGCCTAAGCATTTTGTGCATATGTCCTTCGCTATATGTATCTATATTAGAAAAATACCTCTGTAGCAAGATTCTGAGAAATAGCTGTAGTCTCTTCCTCAACCTTCTGATACTCATCAGCGATAGCATTTAAGTCTGTGCTTAATTCCTGAGTAGTATCATACATTCTCTGTGCATCGTCACGTAACTCATCAAACTGGTTAGTGTAAGCATTCTGTGACTGACCTGACCATACTGTACCGTTGATAGAATCAACTAAGTCGAACATCTTGTCTGTAGTAGTCTTCATCTCTGTACCCTTGTCTGAAATCTGATTAGCTTTTGCACGAAGGGCTTCAGGAGTAGTTTTAATTATATCCATTCTAATTTACCACCTTTCTTAATTAGTTCTTAGCAGTTGCTACATTCATACTCTCTGCCTTCTTGTACTCAGCAATGATAGTATCAAGAGCCTTAACGTATGAATCGATAACTGAACAAAGATTTTCCATTCTGCCAATATCCTTCTGTGATCTAGCCTTGTAAGCATCAGCTGCATTACCCTCCCACTCAGCATCGAGTGACTTAATCTGCATCTGAAGTTCTTTGATCTGTGTCTTTAAAGTGCTGTTAAGTGAACTTAACTCTTCCTTCTTAGCTTCAAGCTGAGAAGCTGTTAACATTATAACTCCCATTTTTCTTCCTCCTCTTTGATTTTGGTAGTTTTTATAATTATATATATAAAATATATTATTATCGATTAATTAGGACCATTATTTCCTGTTGCTGCTGCGGCTAATTCTGCTGCTTTTCTAGCTGCCTCTTCCGCTGCTCTTGCTATAGCCAATGCTCTAAGCTCAGCTTCTTTAATCTCAGCTGCAATCTTTCTTATTGCATCTGCTGTCTTCTTAACATCATCTCTAGTATCCTGAATTTTTTCTCTTTCCTTAATACACTTAGCTACGAAAGCCTGTGAATTCATACCTTCCCAATTACCTTTTAAAGTAGATATAGCCGAATTCAACTCGTTAATTGCTGCGTCCAAGTCCTTTGTTACGGATTCTATCTCAGCGGCTTTCTGTATAGCCTGATTATAATTAAAATTTATAGTATATTCTGACAACGCCATACCTTTTGCCTCCTTACATTATTACTTCTATTGGAAGTGACATAGAAATCTCCGTAGTAGCTTCTTCAGCTTGCTCGTATACACCAGCAATCTTATACAAGTTAGATGGTTCCTTTGCTAACTCAGTGTAAACCTTAGTATAATCAGCCTTTATGTCATCATTCTTACGTACATGATTATCGCTAGCCTCTCCCTGCCAATATCTTTGGCTCTTATTAACTATCTGGTCGATTTTGGTATAAGCATTATTCAATTTACTAATATCTTCTTGAAGTCTACCAGCAATCGATGCCAGTTCTTGTGAATCTACTCTTAATAACCCGTTCATTTACATACCTCCGTCTCGTTTACGCAATACTTACCTCAGAAATCATTCCTGCGATACTCTTCTCCCCATTATTATATGTATCAGTCGATGTATCTTCATACTGAGCCAACAACTTAAGACGATCAATTATATTCTGCATCTGCTTTATCTCCTGATCAAGCTCCTGAAGGAATGCCTCTGAAGCATCGCCATCCCATTCACTGTCAAGCTTTGCTTTGCAGCTAATTATGTCTGATAAGCTTTCTTCCATAATTTTAATATTAGCTTTAACTTCATCTGCATCTGAAGCCAATGTAGCCATATTACACTTTATTCTGTCTATCATATTATACCTCCCATTATATAGTAACAAATTTTATATCCATAGACTCCATGGCACTCGATACCGTATTGTAGTCATACATACCAAATTCCACTTTACTAAAAGAATCATTTGTTTGGAATCCCATCTCCAAAATGTTTTCTTCCATTTCTCTATAACAATCTATTATGTCTTGCAAGCACTCTGATAACTCTCTTGATTCTCTGTGGTATTCTGCCAGTCTGTCAGCTAACACTTCCATACTGTTGTTACACTTATCTAATGCATAATTCCCTTTACCTTCAGATGAAATTTCTCTCAGTACTCTGGAATTCTTTTTAAGTGTAGCAGAAGCCTCACCGAGAGCTCCTCGCGCCTTACCTATACTATTTAGAAATACACTAAACATATCATCACTTTCTTTCCAAATCACTCACTCTTAAGTACAATCACATATTATCACAAGTTAAAAAATATTGTAAAATTTCTGACAGACGACCAGTTATTCACGACGAATAACCACCTAGACCATCAAAAGCTTACTTCCATTGATAATATTGTTCTCTGTCAGAGAAATACTACTATTCAAAATTCTGCCATCCGTAATAGAACAAAGCATGAATTCTTCAGCAGTTTTATTGAGTGTACTCTTATATTTGTTGGTAAGCATCTCACTAATTTCCTGAACAACACTGGTTATTTTTACGGTTTCATCTACTCGAAAATCGTAGGTCGCTCCCAGTGATGGAATATATACATCAATCATAATCATAGCAAGTTACTCCTCCTTACAATACTTAGAAATATATCCATTTATAAAATCTTTTGTAGTTTCTGCAGAAATAGCCACTTTTTCTCTTTCCTGTCCGTCAGAAACATTTTTTAGACTTATACTAAGGCTATTTCCTTCTGCTGCAATTTGCATAAGTTCCTCCACAATTTCCTCCTTATCCATTGCGTAGATACATATTATGTCTCTAGACTTCTCATCAATAGAAACCACTGCAATTTTTTCTCCCAAATAACAACATTTGAGAATATGGTCTGTTTTTTCTGCATTTACAGCCATAACATACCTGGACTTTCTAATTATGCCCATAATTTCTCTAACATCTTTATCAATTACAAATCCTTCTTGATTATAGTTATCGATAATTTTATTTACATACAAGCTATGTAATACCATACAAATATCTTTATTATCCATTGGTTTGGCAGAACCCAATCCATACAAGCTTTTTATTCCAGAATTTGCCATAAGAACCGCCAATTCATTGGAGTTAAGATAATATCTCTTTTTCGTTGTGTCCATTACTCATCAACCCCCTAATCGCTTGTTTGTAAGTTCTAGATAAAGGAATCTGTATCTGGTTGTTAAGCACAAGATAATTTTCCGAAAATCTCACCTTACTTATAAATGTACCATTAACAATATAACTTCTATGACATCTAACAAAGCTATCTGGCAAACTCTTCTCGAATTTGTCTAAGCTACCATAGATATTATATTCCATAGAATTTAGTCGAAGACTTAACATCTTATTAGATGCTTCAAGATACAGTATATTATTATATTGTACCTTAATTTTTCCATCAGATGTATCTATCCACATTCCCCCTTCTTCCTCAGCCAAGAGTTTATGTAAAAACTCCCCAACCACTTCTTCTACCTCATTTTTAGAATACGGCTTTATGGCTAATGAAATGGGCCTTATTTGTGGATTCAAATATTTCATAGGTGATATTTTTGCATCGGCAATTAACATTACCTCTATATTAGAAAACTTGTTTCTAATATTTTTAACATACTCTAATCCGTCATCTTCACAAATGTTCACAATGGCACATTCTGGTTCTGAATCCGCTTCTGAAATATCATATATAATATTAATTTTTTCATTGCTTACATGAGCAGTTACTTCTTTACATATATCGCAAAGAAACTCTCTTTCTTCTTCATCTTCCGAATGTATAAGCATTGTAAACATCTGCGCCTACCTCCTGGCAAGTGGTACTATCATCTTGATTACTCCATCTGCCATCTCTGATGATTCTAAACCGATACCTGCCTTATACATCTTAGCTTGCTCCTTATATGGAATAGAGTCAAAATTAAAGTATCTGTTTGATCCTGAGTTACCACCAAAGTGCACTCCTGTCTTAGATGATATAAATAGCTTAAATGCTTTTCTGTAATCAACTTCATTAATTTTGTCTAAACCAACTACACCGAAGAAGAATATGTTATGAAGCTTACCCTTCTCTGTAATATTCTCAAGGAAACCATTAATATTATTTTTACCTTCATATACAGCCTTCATATACCATATGAAATCTGAAATTAATATTATGATTGGTCTCTCATTGCTTATTACTTCATATACTTCTTCTTCCTCTAAATCTTGGGCAATCAAATCCCTCTTAATCTTATTTCTTCTTTGGAATTCAGGAATCATCTTGCTGTAGTAATCAAACAAGCTTTCCTCACTATCGACATATGTGACGCAATCTTCGTCTTTATATGCTTCTAAATATTTTGTATTGCCATCAATAATACATACATCTGCGTTTTTCTTTATAGCACTCTGAAGTACAACTCTTAAGAAATTCTTCTTTCCACTTCTTGGTAGACCAGTAACCAGGTAACAATATATCTTACTTAAGTCAATGCTATAAACAGACGCATCCTCTGCGTTATAACCAACTGGCAATAATCTCTTGTCACTGATAGCCTTATCAAAGTCATCAGTGTTGCTAAACTCTGACCAGACAGGTTTTTCTGGAATAACAGGAATAGGTTTTGCTCTTCTACCCTTCCATGCATCTCTCATCTCTTCGCAAATTGTAGTAATCTTATTAAGTCTCTCGTAATCATCCTGAGCCTCTACGCCAAGAGCTGTCTGATACTCTAATATTCTCTTTCCATAAATAGCAAGTCCACGTCCCTTAACTCCATTTTCAGGCAATACATCTATACCAAAAGAATGTAATACATCTGTATACGCATATTTGTCCGCCATCTCTGTAGTTATACAGGTCTTGATATTTTCTGCTATTCTTCCTGGAATTTCTCCACTACCATATCCTGCACTAGACATAATAAGGTAAATTCCGTTACTAACACCTTCCTTGGCCAAAGTCATTACATCTGAAAAATACTTTTCTTCTGTCTTCTCATTGAAGGCACCATAGTTATCAATAAATACAAATATAGCTGGAATGGTAACTCCATTTACCTGAACATACTGCTTGTAGTTACCACCTCTAAGTAACTTCTTTCGCTCTTCAAGTATACCGCCAAGCATCTTAAATAATTTGCCAATCTTTTCATACTCGCCTTCGTAAAGCACATCACCAACATGAGGTGCACTTTCCATAGCAGACATCATCTTACTACTGAAATCGATGGCATAAATATTGACATATGTAGGGTCATACTTGTGAATAAGAGCAAATGCAATTGTTTGTAAGGATGTACTTCTTCCTGATGTAACCATACCACAAACTGCATGATGTCCACCTTCTGTAAAGTTCAATCTAAGTGGAATCTGTGCCTGATTCTGTGGGTCATCCAAAAGTCCTACCACAATATCAATAGACCACTCTCCAGTATGTGTTACCCATTTTCCATTGGAATAGAAATCCTCTGTTCCACTTGAAATATCCTTCAAATACAAGTGGGATGGAAGAACTGGCATCCAAAGCTGTAGCTCATGGGTATAACCATTCTCTTTGGCAACCTCTGCCAAATAATCCTTTACAGCATCAAGCTGTGTTTTCTCTTTTTCTTGTGGCAACTTCACCTTATTTGCTGCTGCATAGTTCAACAGATTTCTTATTACATCGCCTTCCATATGCATGGCTTGGTAATAACTTGTTATAAAATCCTGAAGTCTTGCTGAATTATAAACACTGGCTGGATAATCAATACCGATCTTCTCAAATTCGTTGTAAGCTTCCTCAACTACGCTTTCCATCTTTGTTCCTGATGCAACGCACTGATCAATATTAGTATTCTGCTTAATCATTGCGTTAGCTACAACACCTTCAAGTGTCTGAGCCCACTTATACATGCTCTTTTCTTTCTGAGCAGTCTTAGTGAAGTTTCCTGTCATATCAACCTTACCAGTTAAGCTGATAAGCTTGGCAACATCTGTATTAACATCCTCTTCTTCCTGATATGTAGCACCACTGTATCCGGACTGGAATAATTCAAATATTTCATCATTACCAACCTGAAGATAACATCTACCAGCCTGTGAAATATAAGCAGCGTCTGGTTTATGAAGCATGTCCATACTATCTTGCTTTTCAGCAACTCTAAGACAAAGTCTAAACTTAGTATTACTCCAAATATTATCATCAACTGTTCCGTTAGGCTTCTGAGTTGCAAGAATAAGATGAACACCCAAGCTTCGACCTACCTGAGCAACACTTATAAGCTCTCTCATGAAGTCTGGTTCCTCACGCTTAAGCTCCGCAAACTCATCGATTATAATAAACAGATGTGGAACTGGAAGTGTAGCTTCATTATTCTTGTAGAGTTTTGTGTATAAGTTTATATTGTTAACTCCACTTTCATTAAAAATAGTCTGTCTACGTCTATTCTCACTCTTTATGGAAACCATAGCTCTTCTTACCTGGTTTCCTGAAAGGTTGGATATCTGTCCAATGAGATGTGGCAATCCGTTAAAGAGGTTTGCCATACCACCACCCTTGTAGTCAATTACGAAGAATCCAATATCATCAGGACTGTAATTTACGGCCAAGGATAACATATAAGTCTGTAGCGTCTCACTCTTACCTGAACCTGTAGTACCTGCTACAAGTCCGTGTGGGCCGTGATATTTTTCATGCACATCAAGATAACACAAATTGCCACCTGCTTTTGCACCCAAAAAGCCTCTAATATTATCGTATACTCTATTTTTTCTCCATCTGTCTATTACATTCAATTCGCTCAGTCGATTAACACCATACATATCAAAGAAGGACAATCCTGAAGGTATATCCCCACCACTTTCTGTCTCTCTGATATAATAATTGGATAATCTTCTTGCAAACTTCTCTATAGAATCATCACTTATCTGATCAAATGCTATAGCTAATCTAACTTCTTCCTCTTCTGATACGTTATATTTTCCAGCAAAGATTTCATCATTCTCTACTACATATTCACATTCATTTGGAAGGCTTCCGTAGGAATCTGTTACAATAACTGTAGATAGTCCGTACTTTGGATTATTTTCAAGCACATACTTTGAAATCAATTCGCCCTCTAACATCTCTGGGTTCATAACAAACATAATATAGTAAGGGCTTGGTACAGATCCTTCCTTTAGTTCATTAACTTCACCTCTCTGACGGAAGATTCTGGCCAATTCAAAGAATACATCTCCTGCCTCTTGCTGATTAGAAGCAACATATCTAACCTTCTTATCCTGTGACCATACATGCGGGAACCATTTTACAAAATCCCATTGGTCCATATTATAGGCTGAGTTATTATTGTACACAAATACCATCTTAACATCTGTGTAACTGTTATTTGCAGCAATCTGTGTAGCCAAAAGCTTAACTATATCAACAGCTCCTGTAAAATCCTTACCACCGACCAGACCAAGCATTTTGTGCTTCATAAGGTCAACGCCAACCGGCACATTATACAAGGTGCTAAAATTATCTTTGATTATTCCAGGTTTGTTCAGCAATCCATCTTCCGGAGCCAAAGAGAAGGACTTTCGCGGAATGCTAATATTTGCTTGGAATGGAATATTTCCTAAGCCTAATCTATAAAACAAGAAGTCGTCATGTCTGTGGTTTCTGTTCCATAACAGTTCTGACTCAGCATCATATTTTGAACATTCATCTGCACTTCTATACATAGCGTGCATAGCATTCATATTGTTATTATATTTTTGTCGTATCTTATCAGTTATCTCAATAAGATATTTGCCGTAAGCGTCAAATCTATGGAGGTCATCCTTCTTCTCTTGCTTTTTCTGAGATACTCTGTTGATTAATGTCCACATAATTCCCAGCAATGCAGAAGAAACTGACATAATGATACCGGTGTACATAAAGCCACCTCTACCACCACCACTTTGCTTGTTTGAATAAATCATCATTATACCACAAAGCAGCATAGGTAGTGACATTGTGAGGGACTGACCTATTGTAAGCAGTAAAGACTGTTCCTTAGACTGATTCTTGGCCGGAACTGCTTCAATCTCTATAGGAGTCTTGTCTATCTTGATAATATTTCTCGGAGATCTGTGAAGTAAAACACGCTTATCTCTTTGAATCATATCATCATCGTCGTGGGCTTCTAAAACCGGCGGACAATAAACAGGAAGTACATTATAGTTAATTCGTACATCTTGCTTTGAATTGTCAATGGCTAATATCTCTCCTAAGAAAACCAAATCCAAACCCATTATACTGATATGATCACCAAATCTGATAACGGTTTCATCCACTATATGCTTAGAATTTACATATAAACCATTAGGACTTTTGTTAATTATAGTCCATCCCTCTGGTCTTCTTGCTATAACAGCATGCTCTCTTGATACCAAGCCCAGCATATCATAGCAGATATCCATATCCTGCTTCTTACCTATAGTAATCTGATTTATAGCTGAAATATCAAACTTATCATACACTGCAGGCGCATGTGGAATATCTCTTACTATCAAGGTTAAGCTCTCTCTATTAACCGTATATACCTGGAGAACATCATTATTATTTAGTCCAACTTCACCAAAATAAGCCTGGTCTTTGATTATTCTATAATCAGTGGATTCCTTTAAAATCCACTGATTATTTATTGTCTCAAATACCAGTTCAATGTCCTTCTTAATATTAAATTGACTTTTATGTAATACGACAGAATAGTCTGAGTCACTTATAACAGGAAGTCTTAATTCCTTATAAAATTCATTGAAATATACAGATAAAACGAACATTTGAACCTCCCAGTTTATATTATGCCTATCTCCATAGTCGAATCCTTGAACTTAATTATATCTCCATGATTTACTTTGACAGGAATATCTGTCAAAACATATTTTTGCTTTCCCCTCAACAATGTTGCTCTATATTGTTCTGATACATTCTGAATATATAATTCCTTGGACTGCTTCATAAATCGTAGGTGCTTTCCAGCAATCTCATCCTCATTAATGCACACCTTATTTGTCTTATCACTACCCAAATATGCTTCATCCATAACATTTATAACATACTTTTTCGTAGAAATATTTCCATGGTAAACCAAGTGCACACATATGGCATCTATAGGTTCAACCTTTGATTCTTCATGGAACTCTACACTGTAAGGTACTGCCTCTATGTCAGAAATAGACTTATCTACATGATGATACTCATTCTGTAGTTTTGCGTCTAATTGCTCTTCTCTGACAGATCTCTTGTACTGAGAAAGCATCTCCTTATATCGTTTATTTTTCTTCTTCGTGATTATATTTGCAACGATTAACGAGACAATAATCACTGCTTCTGCAATTATTATACCTATGTAAAAATATTGATTTTGAAACATATTATTCTCCATTAAAATTAACAACCAAGTCTAAAAACAAATTCTACATCAGAAAGATAAATCACATCCCCATCGTGTAGTGCTTTCTTATCTCCTGGTGCTATTCTTTCTCCATTTAGATATGAGAAATTAGTTGAACCTAAATCCTCAATGAAAAAGTCATCATACTTTCTTGTAATCTTTGCATGTTTACGGCTAACTGTGTCCACCTTAACCACATAGTCTACATATTCTGGTACTTTACCGATAATAAACTCTTCTCCATCTATGAAGATGTTTTCTCCAGTAGCTGTACGACACATAAATCCATTTATGGTTGGATTGGCAATATTAGTCAATATAGTAGTTCCTGGATTAACCTCTGCAAGAAGAGTAGTTCCAACAGGATCTATTGTAGCTGATGATTCTCTAAAGGCTGGAACATTCCTATCTCCACCATTTGAATATAGCTGTGAACTATTTCCATGCTGTGACATATTTGTAGGTTGTGGAATATGTGTAGGCTGCGGAATGTTTGTAGGCTGAACATTAACGTTCATGTCCTGAGCCTTAAACTTCAATTCAGCACTATTTTCATTTGCCTGTGGCAAAGTTTTAATTTGCTGACTTTCTTTCTTCTTAGCCTTATTCTTCTTTCCCTTTTTAACTAATACAACAATAAGTACTACTATAAGTGCTACGAGAATAACACCACCAACACTTATGGCAACTATTAATGGCACATTAGATTTCTTCTCTACCTTCTTTAGGTTATCAATGGCATTTCTCAGGTTAATAGTATCACTATCTATAGTTGTCTGTGGTGCCATTGGATCTTCATAGGTGATTTTTGCGTATTCCAAATTCAGATTCAAATCACGAAAGCTTTCTTCTGTATATACGCCGTCATTTCCCTCATCGTAAATAAGCTGCGCTTCCATTATAACTCTATTCAATTCATTCTTATCAGTAGTAGGTTGAACTATAACCTCCTCTGTTGTTGCATTCTCTATTTCGTCTATGGATTTGTCATCTTCAATGTAAACAACTCCTGAACGCTCTAGATATCCCTTTATGTTGTTTATAGGCAATGCACAATATGTTCCATCAGTACTGTCCTTGTAGGTAGTAATACCCATAACTCTACCGTACTTATCTACAAGTGCACCACCTGAACTTCCAGACTCTAATCTTGCGTCAAAGCTAATCACTCCACCATCAAGATTCACACACTTTCCATTAGTTGTTATTACATCTTTGGCAGTGAAAGAAACTGCATTACCATAATTTACAGAAGGAAGGCCAATAGTGGAAATCTCCTGCTCTAAAGAAACATTTTCACTATTTCCCAATACAGCTGGAGTCTTGTCAGACTGACTTGAAAGAGATAATACAGCAAAATCCCAATCATTACTTGAAAGAGCAACTGTTGCAATGTTGTATATATCTGCTTCCTGTACTATAGCAATAGAATATGTTGCCACATTCTGTGATGAGTCCTCTGTTTTAACAAATGATACATCATAACCAAGCTTCTCTGTAAGGTAAGCACCTGCCTCTGTCTTTAAAGTATCTGACATATATGTAAGGTGATTGTTGGTAATAACTGTCTTACCTTCAATTAATATTCCACTACCACTCTGTAAGATATGGTATACAGAATTAGTATCCTGATACAGCAATACTACTTGAACTATACTCTCACTTGCATTATATCCTTCAAACACCACTTCCTCTGTATCTGATTCTGTGGCCGAAATACTAGATACATTAAAAATCACCGAAACAAAAACTAAAACTAAACTTACAATAAGTGCTATATACCTTTTACAGCACAAAAAAGACATCTTCTTCATGTATGTCTCCTCCAAATACAATATTTATTTATAAAACTCACTAATTTTAATTATCTTTTTGTGTAATTTTACATAAAAATTATACTTTGAATAACCATTTTCGTCAAGATTAACATTAACTATCTCTATTAATTTTTACCAAAAAAAGATGTTTGCCAAAAATTCAGCAAACACCCTTTTTTATACCTTATATTTCTACTATAAACTTTTCGAATGCATTAATAACTCTAGTCTCATTATACATAGAATCTCTCTTGAAATCTCTGCCATAATTGATATGAACATGACCATGGGCAAAAAGCTTAGGCTTGTACATATCCATAATCTCTATAAATGCTTCAAATCCAGTATGTGGTAAGTCCTCACTATCATTGAGCTTATATGCTGGTGCATGGGTAATTAAAATATCTATCCCTCCAGCCTTCTTAATTTTTCTTCTAAGCTTTTTAACTCGTTTCTTCATCTCATCCTGAGTGAACTGATATGGGCCATAATTATAACTCATACATCCACCCAGTCCCACAATTCTTTTTCCTTCATAAATATACACATCATCATCAATACTTATGCAACCCTCAGGTGGCGTCTCATCATAGCAATAATCGTGATTTCCATGTATATACAAAACTGGGACCTTTGCAAAAGTTGCTAGAAATGATAAAAACTGAGGAGCTAAATCACCACAGGATATAATAAGATCTATCCCATCTAGCTTACTCTTTTCAAAGAAATCCCAATAATATTTTGATTCTTCATCTGCAAGTAACAAAATCCTCATGACATATTTCCATTTGCCTTTCTACATTAATTCCCCAAATATGCTACTGAACTTCCTCAGTCTCACTAACTCCTTTAAGAGATACTATTGACTTAGCCTCTTCCCTAAGGTCATCTATCTCAGGAATCTCTCCCTCAACATTCTCCACAAGCCAGTTCATCTTCATAATCTCTTCTGGGGACATTCTATAACCATTTTCATTCTTTATAATGCCACCCTGAGATTTGATTTCATCCTGAAATGGAGTGAATTCATTATCTATTATCTGTTGCTTTATTACATGTACCAGTTTTTTTGTACCTTCTGGAATCTTTCTAGAGTAAATCAAATCTACTACCCCTGCGGAAAGTCCCCACCAATAGTTTATTGCCTTATCTGCACTGTCCTCATTTTCCTGTTTGAAGGTTCCACTCATTACAGAATCTATAAGTTTAGAATAAAATGGTCCCCAAAGGTACATTGGCATTGCAACATTTACGGGTTCATCCTCAGATATACTATAAAGACCAAACTGCTTACTAGCCTCATTTGGTTTTATCATAACCTGGTCTGATACATATTCTACGCCCTTTTCCTTAAAGCCTTCAATAGCCTTTTCTCTAGAAACTCCTTTAACCTTTGTCCATTCTAGAAATACCTTAGCTCTTGGATTAACCATCTGAGCACCTAAAGCAAAGGCATTGATATTTGCTGGTGTTCCAACTATAGGGTAATCGGCTATGTATCCAATATTTCCACTTTCCGACAAGGCTCCTGCTAACATACCCGCTAAAAACTTAACTTCATAAAGTCTAGCATAATATGTTCTAATCAATTTATGTGATGTGTTAAGTGAACAATTCAAAATTATTACATCTTTATGCTCTGCTGCCACTTTAAGACTGGCACTAACCTGCTGAGCAGAAGTAGTAAATATCACATTTACTCCCATATCAATCAGGTCACTCATAGCCACAACAGCTTCTTCTTCCGAGTTAATATTATGCACCTTTAAGGTCTTTATATTATCACCACAATGTTCTTCTAAGTAAAGTCGTCCTAATTCATGGGCATAAAGCCACTCACTTTCACCAGGATCCTTATCGAATACAAATGCAACCATAATCTTCTTAGGTCCCGGATTCCATATGTAATTAACCAGTTTCTTCCTTCCTGTGGCCACTGGCTCAGTTTTAAGCTGAACCTCTCCACCCTTTGATTCCATAAGGAACTCCCCCATAAGAGGATCCAGCTTTTCCTTCATCTCATTGGCAGTAAGATTCTTAATCTCTTCGTATCCATAAATATCTATAAATATAAGAAATGCATCACCACTAGTTAATGGAAGCTTCTTTCCCTCTGTTTTATTCAGTGCTGTTACAAAATTATGATGAGCAGAACCAAAATCCTTAATCTGATCTTCGGTCCACTTTGCCTCTGGGTCCTGGCAGGTAAGCTCTAACATCTTTTTAAAGCCACCCTCCTGGGAAAACCACAGATAGTTTATCTCATTCAGCTTATAAAACTCCATAAACTCATAATATATCTTCACCTGAAGGTCTTCTGTAAGCTTTGGAATTTTTCTAGTAACCTGAGCTGGTACTGTAACTGCTCCACAGTATTTTAGAACTGAAACTCTCTTATTGCCCTCGACCACATAAAATTTGTTCATATACTCATAAACTTTAATTGGCTCACGAATACCTTCTTCGATATGGCTTTCATATAGACTTGACCACTTAGCTCCAAATTCTGTTTTATAATCAAGGATAGGCATAAAGTTGTTAGCAAACGCATAAGTTCTTCCCACATTGCTGGTTCCCACAACACTATCAAGTGGTATCTGAACTAAGCCTAAGCTTACCTCTCCTACAATATCAACTCCATTTAAGATTTCATCCAACACTGGCAGGTACTCACTTTCCCCTTTTGACAAGGCAACTTTCTGTGCCTTAAGTCCCGCCTTCTGCGCTTTTTCGTAATCAACGTATGACATAATTTCTCCTTTCCCCGTAGGTCGTCATAGTGTACAAATGTATATAAAAAATGTCTTGGTTCACATTTTCTTACGATTATATCCTATATTCCCTGTTTTTTAAATGCAATATTTCAATAAACATTTTTATCATTTTCTATGGTTTTTGTAAGAATTTGACAATTGAAAAGTTCCGGAATAATCATTCCCTGAGAATTTTAGGAAACGATTATTCCGGAACTAATTCTATTATTTATCTATCTCGCACTTCTTTTTTAATGAATTATATCTTTGATCTATCTCTTGCTGTATCTTCTCCACTATATGACTATATTCCGGATTAGACAAATGCTTAGTTCGCCCCATCATAGAAAGCCAATCCACAGCAGGTATTTTCTTCCCCTGTTTTTCTGGTTGATAAGATAACCTTGTCACTCCATGCTCCACTTCGTAAAGCGGGAAGTAACAGCAATTAACTGCTGCCTCTATAACTCTTCTCTCAGTTGCAGGTTTATCATTCCAATTAAGTGGGCAAGCAGAGATAGCCTTAACGTAGGCAGTTCCACAAGTCTTTGCATAATAAGCTGCCTTGGCGGCTTTCTTAATAAAGTCAGTAGGGTTTGACTCTGCTACTGTAGCCACATAGGGAATACCTGTAGCAGCCATTATCTGTGGCATATCCTTATTGAAAAATGTTTTTCCATACTGTTCCCTACCCACATGGGAAGTGGAGCTTTTGGCTCCAAGTGGAGTAGAATATGATAACTGATATCCTGTATTCATATATCCGCCATTATCATACTCAAAAATCAAAAGTCTATGACCACGAAGTGCGGTTCCTATGGCAGAGCCCATTCCTATATCCATACCACCATCACCACTAACCATCACAAATACAATATCTCCTGGTGGTATCTCTCCCTTTTGCTGTTTTCTATAACAAATCTCTGCCACACCACTTAAGGTTGCTGCTCCATTTTGAAATAGATTGTGTACATAAGGTACCCTAAAGCTTGTTCTTGGATAGGCTGTAGTTACAATCATTGCACATCCTGTCTGGAACAAGAACACCACTGGGTCTTCTATACCTCTAAGCAACAGATTAAGGTTAACTGGAATACCACAACCAGGACACGCTCCGTGTCCTGGAGCAATACGTGCAGGCATAGCTGTGACTGCATTTAAATTACCGCCTGTCGCCTTTACAAAAGTCTGATTTTGCTCCGCTGGCTTTATGGCTTCAGTCTCTACATCATCTACTTCATCAACTTGGGCGCCACTAATCAGTTCAACCTTAGTTGCATCTATATTAGTCTTCTCTGGGGTTATAGGGGCAAATAGCGATTCTTCCACACTACATCCCTCTGCTCCCGGAGTTACACCATAATAGTCAAAATCCGGTGCATTTTCCTCCTGTGCCAGTTCAAACATCCTTCTGGCATCTTCCTTAAAGAAGTCCTTGCCCCCTAAGCCATACACCAGGCTTTTTACCCTGGCAGCACTGCCGTACTTTTGAAGCATAGCGCGCACCTCCAGAGAAAGATTTCCGCCGCCGGCGCCGTAGCTATCCTGTCTGTCAGCCACCATTATATTTTTGGCGTGACCTATAAGCTCATATAGCTCCTTGTTTGGAAATGGCCTTAAGGTGTGAATGGTAGCAACACCAACCTTTTCTCCTGCTTCTCTCATCTCCTCCACCACTTCTAGGGTTGTATCATAGGACGAACCAAGAAGGACAAGTATGGTATCTGCATCCGGACAGTGACTACCTTCAACATTTCCATAGAACCTACCCGATAATTCTCCATAGGCTTTAAATATACCTGGTAGCTCACAGCTTACCTGCTCCATGGCAAGATGAAGCTGATATCTATTGTTAATCAAATCTGGCTCATTCATATAGGAACCAACAGTAATAGGGCGCTCCAAATCAAGAAATGGATACTTTTCAACCTTTGGGCCTATAAAGCTTCTAACGGTTTCATCACTATCAAATCTATAGCATCTGCCCTTCTGGTGACTGGTAAAGAATCCGTCATAGGCCACAACCACTGGAAGTCTTACCTGTTCTGCCAGCTTTAGGGCTATAATATTAAAGTCATAGACCTGTTGAACTGTGGTGGCAAAAAGAATGGGCCAGCCTGCATTTAATAAATACATAATGTCGCTGTGATCTCCCTTTATGGAAAGTGGACCTGATACAGTTCTACAGACCACATTCATTACCATAGGATATCTTGTTCCTGACTGAACAGGAAACTGTTCTATGGCATATAAGAGACCATTTGCGCTAGTTGCATTTACCACACGGCCACCAGCCACTGCAGCTCCATAGCATATACCTGCTGCGCTGTGTTCACCCTCTGCTGCCACCATAACAATGTCTGTCTCACCATTTGCACGCATTATGTCAAGGTTTTCTGCTATCTGGGTCGAAGGCGTAATAGGATAATATCCCATCAAATCATAGCCAATCTGTTTAATGGCTATGGCAGCTATTTCATTGCCAGATGCATATTCCATTAGCTGATTCTTCTGACAATCATCCCCCGCCACCTTATCTAAATGTCTATCCCTAAGGTTATCTTCTCTCATTACACTTCGCCTCCTTCCATACGCTTCTCTGTCAGATAGGACTCAGAGGTAATATAGCCATCTGGCCCCGACTCCTCATAGTAATCTGGAGTCCTAATCAACTCCTGATTGGCCATGAAATATTCCTTGTTAGGATGCTCTGATTCCACCCCTCTTACAAGAGCATTTACAGGGCACACATCCACACATCTAAGGCAACCCTTGCAGTGATAATAGTCAAGTCCTTGATTCACCATCATCTCTTTTCCCTTGTACTGCCCCTTTGCAAATTGGAACACCATATCGGGACATGTGGAATGACACAGGCCACAGTTGATACATCTTTCTTTTATAAACAAAGGTATAAAACCCTGTCTTGATGGAGATAAATCAGCAAGCACTGTGCTACCAAAACGGGGATTAATTCCACCTATAGGTGCATTTTCATAGCCCCATACAGGCTGTCCCATCTTACTCTCATTACTACATTCTGTGCCTTCAACATCCATAAGTCTTACTTCGTGAAATCCTCTTCTCAGCCCTTCAAGATTTCCCTCTAGAGCCTCTGGATATTTTTTACCCAATGTATCCCTACATATCCTCTCTCCTGCCTCAACATCCTCTAGCCCCATCAGCTTTAAGGCTGCCCCTAGCATTACCATATTGATTCTAGATTTGGTTTCTATAGCAATTCTTTGAGCCTCCAAGCCATAGACGATACCCATGTTGCACTTAAGTCCACCCACCTTTTCCTGACCTGGCTCCAAGGCTACAATTACAGCGGTATCAGCACTGCACCCCTTCCAAACGCTATCATCCTTAAGGAGAGCCTGATGAAATACCACCAAAAGGTCAGGTTCAACCACCGGGTAATGTACTCTAATCTCCTTATCCTTATTACAAAGCCTTACAAAGCCCTTAACTGGAGTTCCCGTCTTCTCGGAACCATAGCTAGAAAAGCTGGTGCTGTTTAAATCCAAATATTTTACTCCCAGTTCCCCAAGCATTTTTCCACAGAGATTAGCCCCAAGACCACCTATGCTTTCTAAGCGAATCTCGTAGTATCCCTTATCAAGCTTTAGCTTGTCATATAATCCCATTTCCCTACTCAAAGCATCTACCACTACTCATCCACCTCACTAAAGCTTTCCTTACCCACAAAGCAAAGTGGACACACAAAATCTTCAGGCAAATCCTGAAATTTAGTCCCTGGTTCTATGTTCAAATCCGAATCCCCAAGCTCCTCATCATAAATCCACCCACACACATCACATACATATTTCATACTTTATTCCTCCTTCATATTTTGCCAATACATTCACCATATATTGTCTGTAAATCAAGGAATAATATGTATGAGATGAAATAATTATTGTTTTTTGAATACAAAAAAGTCCTACAAACTCGCAGGTCTGTAGGACTTAATTTATCTGTCACTTCTTGTAACGCTTTAACATGGCAACAGAATTTAACTACCTTTCCACTTGCCATCTGTTTATCGTACAACTTGTTGACTTTTCCAATTACTTCATCAATTATCTTCAAGTAAAAAGAATAATCATTCAACAGTATAACTTATTGTATTTTTTCAGCATAATCAAAATTTAAGTTCATCAACTCATCAAATATAACATTTCTTTTAGTAGCACTATTTATATCACATTCTTTAGACCATAAAAAAGGATATATTAATTTACAAGTATTATACTCCATATTTTTACATTCTTCTCTCCAATTATTCCACCGCATAGATTCATAAAAATCATTTATATTTCCCGTTAATGTCCAAGCAATAAAATCTATATATTTCATACTCATACTTTCCCACTCTAAAGTATCTGGAGCAAAATACCATATTACACTTTTATCAACATGAAACCTTGAAATATTTATAGCGTATATTCCTCCTACAATATCAGTAGCTACAATAAACATCCCATCCAAATAGCTACTTTTCGCTATGGAATTATGGTGTAACACACCATTTCTATTTTCATTCCCATGCCCTAAAATTTTTATCCAATTATCAACAATTATTCCACTACAATTCATCACAACGCTCGCAAGAGCTGAGTCATACGGAATGTTGAGTTTATCACATTCATTTTTTCCAATTTCTTTTACTCCATCATATATTATAATGTCATAATTGGACTTACAAAATAAATCTTGTAACTTCTTCCATATATTATCCATTTTAATCACCTTTTCCTATATTCGTAGTAAACTTAATTCTCTGCATTATCTACTGTTGAGACTACCGCACCGGCAGAATTATAGTTGTAGTAGCTGGTGAAGCTTAGCTCTGCACCGCAGTCCACTCACTGATGTTGCTTCTTATGGTTTGAACAACTGTACACTCTGCTATGGAGAAGTATCCTGTGAAATTAGCTTATAAATAAAATTTAAAATATATTTTTAAATCAACATCCAAAATTCGGCTCATAATCATAAACACTACCTATATCTACACATTTTAATTTTAACGGAATACTATCAGACGTTAATACAATTTCTGATTCTATTAAAATGTCATTTTTATCTAATATAGCAATATCATATTCCTTTCCTATGTCGAAATTTTCAGCTAGTTTAAACATTATTATCGCTAATTTTTTTAAACCTTCATAATTAATTTCAAATAGTACTTCATTTATATTTCCTGAAATATCTATATTGTTATTACTATAAATTTTGATATCTGCAATATTTTTAAACCCAATCTCATAATCTTCTAAATCATTATCTGCCAGCGGTGGTAATACTTCGATACATTTTTCTGTCCTTAACCTAGGTTGAATTTCATTATCTAAGCATTTAATTGCATCATAATCATTTAAATAATTTATTCTAAACACAAGAATTGGACTGTTTTTTGTCAAATAGAAGCCAAGTACCTGATTTCCAGAAGGCACTCCTCCTAACGGATCAGTGCAAACGTAAAATTTTCTATTTTTTTCAATATCTTCATACATCCATATCAAGTTTTTTGCAAACCCAATCAATGCATCTTTATTAAAAGACATTTCAATATAGCTAATTTCCACATTGTTAATTTCTGAAACATTGACTTTTGCAATTTCATACAATATAGAACTAGAATTTAATTTGATTTTCATATAAACCTCCATATTAATTATGCATCATAAGAGTATGAGTCAGTTACTGCACCCGCAGAATCAGTTAACATTATTACACTTCCGTGACCATCAAGAACATAATACCATATATCTTCTGTACCTTCTACACTTATAAGATCGCTACATCTTGTGTATGACGATTTTAAACTACCCTCTATATCAGTTTCTGCTACTACCTGTGATAAATCACCACTGTTATCTACCACATATATGGTTGTATCAGTTCCATTAACAGTCTTTGTTGTTCTAGTTCCTGCGTAATCGTAGGTATAAGATTCAACAGTTTCAGTATAACCATTATGTGTTGTAACACGTATAAGATGTCCTTCCAGGTCGTAGCTATATTCTACGTTTTACGCATTTTACAAACTTATTAGACTGCCATTATTTTGATATTTATCCTAAAATAATGGCAGTCTAATCACACTATTGTTCTCTTTTCCGATTTGACAAATAAATTATTTTTTTCATCAAAACAAAAAACAATATTTATTATTCATTTAAAAATCTTTCTATAATGATATTAACAAAACGCGATAATATTTTTTCTTCAATATAACCACATACAAATAACATAACGATAAATATAATTAATTTGACAATCCATAAGTCAACAAAATTTAATGTGATATATATACTAATACCATATAAAATTGCATATGTTATCAAATTTGCAATAAAATACCATTTCCCATTTTTTTTCATATTGTACCTCTCTTTATAATTCTAAATATACTGTTTTAATTAGTATTGTCTTTAATGGTATAAGTGGTGTTAATGTATTTATTGATGAATTTAATTTTATCGGAATTCTAACGAGTGAACTACCCAAACCATAAAAAATAAACCCCGTTGCTATTTGAAATTCATACTAATTTATTAGTATGAGTTTAATATATCAAAATATTTTTTTCGTAATTCAACAGTCATATTCTGATAAGTGTATTCAAAAGCATCTTCTTTTGTTACAACATTTTGATTAATACAACATAACGTGTCTTTATTTTTTCCCAAATATACACGTGGAAGATTGTGTAATGCACATAACAAATAATAAATCTTTATTTTAGATACAAACATTTTTTTCATTTCGTGCATTAAATCATAAAATAGTATTTTCATCATATTATTTATTTCTGTATAACATAATCCATGCGTCAATTTGTAATTGTTTATGACTTTAAATTGATAAAATTTACCAATTTGTTCATTATTTTTACATTGGTACATAAATTTATTAATATATGATTCAATTTTTGTAACATCTTCTTCTGAAATTAATTCTAATAATCCGTTTAGAAGGAATATATGTTTTTTTAGAATTTTTTTATACTTTCCATTCCACCTAATTCCATAACATCTTCCTTTTTCTGCTACAATTCCAATGTACAATAGTTCTCCTATAACATCTTCTATAATCATTTAATCAACCACCCTTATTGTAATTTCCCATACTTCGTACCATGATTTAGTCCAATGCACCTTAAATGACGAAGGTATTTGTGTTGTTGGACTGTAATTTTGAGCTATCTCCATAACTCTACTTTTGCTAATCACAGTTTGACCTGGTCTTAAACCTGATTTTTCTAGCTTTCCAAGTGCATCATAAAACAAAGTATCAAATTCATTACTTATACCAGCACCTTCCATTCATTACTAGCAATGCTTCCTTTAGTATCTCTTTAAAGCCTCCACCACCAAGCGCAGCATCTATACCACCTAACAATGCACCTGCCAGACCACCTACTATTGTATTGGCTATATCAAATTTCACTGGTGATATGAGAATCTGCGATATACTCAGACAAGCAACAAAATCAGCTACAGGCGAATATCCACTCGGGTCTATATTCATTACCGGATTAGCATTGGCATACATATACTTGTGCAAGCTTGCCGGTTCGTATATGTTACCCTGATAGCTGTCCATAGTTGCGAAGGTTCCTGTACTTGGGTTCATATATCTTGCTCTTAAATAGTACAATCCTGTATTAGCATTATACTGTTCACCCACATACAGATAATCGTATTCTGTGCCCTTAATGATATTTGACCTTGGGCTCCGTTATAGTTTTAGGTATATGGTTTAATTTTCTTTCAATGCATGTAACTCATATTTTTCACAAATAATTTCCATGCACACCTCATTACCATTAATCAAAATCAAATATAACTTATCAGAATTCGAAACATTCATATTATAACCATATTTATAATATGTTAATGAGTTTTCTACTTCTTCGACGTTTAATTCTTTTATATAAACATCAGCTATAAAATACGAAAAAACTTCATCTTCATAAAAATCATTTTCTATACAACATTTTAATATTTTAATACAATGGAGATTCTTATAAAAATCTCCATTGTACGAATTAGAAAAAGTAAACTCAATATGATTATTTTTTTGAATTATACCTCATCTAAATTTACATTTTGCATCAATATGTCCATATTTTCCCACCATATATATTTAGGTATTTTAAAAATATTCATTCCTATTCTCCTTTCATCCAAGAAGCTTCTCCATTTCATTTGTACGGCTTTACTCTTCCGTTATGGTATGTTCTTTTTTATTATTACTTGAAATAAATTCTCTCACTTCCATTAAAATAAGTGCTAGCTTATTTTTCCCAGAGTGATCTTTGCCACATCCCCAATAATAATCGTTAATTGTCTGTTCAATAATAATCTCATTACCAGTAGATAAGAGAATATCTTTAATCTCATCATTTTGTGTGAATTTAGCCAGTACTGCTTTCCACATAATGTCATCTTTTACCGTCTAACTCAAAGTCGTAATGCGCAAAATTTGAAAAACAACCATACTTACCATTAATTTTATAAAAATATATTGCCATAATATCATCTCCTAAGACTCATTATCCATTTATCAAAATATTCTAATTGTTCATCTATTGTTGCATATTCATCCAACGTGCAAATATCAAATATATCAACTAATGAACTCATTCTAGCCTGTTCTCCATATGTTAGTGTATATGCTTTTCGTCCTGTCCCCATATTGAGTAGCATTCCAGATGGATAAACATTCCTACAACAACCTTTGCATAATAATTTGATATTAAGCTTTTCAAGTTTTTTCCTTATCTCAACTAATGCAACAAAATAATTTTCTCCATATTCTTCAAATTGTAATTTTCCACATGAAAACTTGATTACAACACAATCATCATTTTCTTTTAATTCTATTAATGCATTTATTTCTTGTTCTTTCTCTATACATAAAATATTACATATTTCTTTATCCATCAATTACCTCCATAATTAGGGTTAGGAATAATATCCCCTCTAATTTCCCCACCCTGTTTTATATATACACCAACAATTTCAGATGGTTTTATTCCACCAGGTATTGAAAATTCCATTTGTTCCATCATACTCTAATCGATATGATACTGGACTCATATATCCTAATACCGAATGCAACCTTTTTCGGTTATAAAACAACTCTATATACCGGAACATATCTTTTTTCACTTCATCCATTGTATCATATTCTCTCCGGTATATCCTCTCTTTTTTCAGCGTAGCAAAAAAGTTTTCCATGCATGAATTATCATAAGGACAGCCAGGCCTACTCATACTCCCTGCAATACCATATTCTTCCAACATTTGATGAAATCCTTTACTGGAATATTGACATCCTCTGTCACTGTGAAATACTAATGCATTACTTATACCGTTCCTTGCTATTGCATTTGATAGTGCTTGTTTAACCAGTTCTGTGTCTATCTTCTTACTTATTGAATATCCTATTACTTCCCTGTTATATAAGTCCATCACAGCCACTAGATATACCCAGCCAATCTGTGTTCGTCGCCGAGATTTTATGACATCAAAAAAGCCCTATAGGCTTTAATCAACCTATAGGACTTTTTAGTAATATAATCAACTTGTGTTTAGTTATATCTTATAATACTGCTCCCTGAGCCTTCATAGCTTCAGCAACCTTCTCGAAACCAGCGATGTTAGCACCAGCTACGAAGTTACCTTCTACACCATAACGCTTAGCAGCATCTGAAACCTTTGCGTAGATTCCCTTCATGATACCCTGAAGCTTCTCATCTACCTCCTCGAATGACCATGAAAGTCTCATAGAGTTCTGAGTCATCTCAAGAGCTGATGTAGCAACACCACCTGCATTTGCAGCCTTACCTGGCATAAAGCACATACCATTCTCAAGGTAGAAGTCTGTAGCCTCTCTTGTTGAAGGCATGTTAGCACCCTCTGCTACAAGGAAGCATCCGTTAGCCTTAAGAGCCTTCGCATCATCAAGGTTAAGCTCATTCTGAGTAGCACATGGAAGAGCGATATCACATGGAATAGTCCAGATACCCTTGCCCTCAGTATACTTAGCAGTTGGAACTGCATCTACATACTCCTTAATTCTTCCACGACGTACTTCCTTAATCTCCTTAACAATATCAAGCTTAATTCCGTCTGGATCATATACGTATCCGTTTGAATCTGAAAGTGCAACAACCTTTGCACCAAGCTGCTGAGCCTTCTCAGTAGCATATATAGCAACATTTCCTGAACCAGATACAAGTACTGTCTGACCGTCGAATGTCTTACCCATATCCTTTAACATCTCATTTACAATGTATACGAGACCGTAGCCTGTAGCCTGTGTACGAACAAGTGAACCGCCCCAAGTAAGTCCCTTACCTGTAAGAACTCCCTCATAAAGGTCTCTGATTCTCTTGTACTGACCATACATATAACCAATCTCACGAGCACCTACACCGATGTCACCAGCTGGAACGTCAGTATCTGCTCCAATGTACTTGCAAAGCTCAGTCATAAGGCTCTGACAGAATGCCATAACCTCTCTGTCTGACTTACCCTTAGGATCAAAGTCAGAACCACCCTTACCACCACCGATTGGAAGGCCAGTAAGTGAGTTCTTGAAAATCTGCTCAAATCCAAGGAACTTTAAGATAGACTGATTAACTGATGGATGGAATCTCATACCTCCCTTGTATGGTCCAATCGCTGAGTTAAACTGTACTCTGTAAGCCTTGTTAACCTGGATAACACCATTGTCATCTACCCAAGGTACCTTAAATGAAATGATTCTCTCTGGCTCCACAAGTCTCTCAAGAAGAGAAATCTTACGGTACTCAGCCTCATTTGCATCGATAACAAGCTTTAATGAATCTAAAACTTCCTTAACTGCCTGATGGAACTCTGGCTCACCAGGGTTCTTAGCTACTACTCTTTCGTAAATCTCATCAACATATGACATTTTTAATTTCCTCCCTATAGAAATTATATTATGGTTTATAAAACCATTGGCTTTTATTATATTACAGCACTTTAGTGTTGTAAAGAACTAAAAAGATAATTTTTTGCAAACATCCCGTAAGCTACGTCTATGAGGTTGTCGCTCACATCTCGCGCCAGTACTTACACCTATGCTTCACCAGCGTTGAAAATACAATCTGGGTCTTTGTCTTTCCAAAATGCTGCAACTCACCTATAAACTGGTCTAGCTCATGAGTTGTAGGAAATCTAACCTCTATAAGCATAGAATAGTCTCCTGTTACGGAATTACATTCTACTACATTCAGTACCCCTTCGATATACTCAGCAAATTCAGCCTTTCTCTCTGGTTCAATCTGTAGGTTGATGAATGCCTTAATGTTATGAGCCATAGCCTCTGGGTTAATCCTAGTTGTAAATCCCTCTAGAACCCCTTCTTCTAACATTCTATCAATTCTAGCACCTACAGCCGTAGGAGACATAAACACCTTTTCAGCAATATCCTTAAGAGATGTCCTTGCATTATCCTGCAATATAGTTAGAATCTGTGTGTCGATGTCATCTAACTTATAATATACCAATTCGCGTTTTTCCATCTTCCAATTCTCCTTCTTTAAACTCCCTAATTTAAAGCTAGGATTATAATAATACTGCAAGGAGAAGTTTTCAAGGAATTTTTTTATATATATAGGTGCTGGAAACTGTGCCAACTAATTACATTCCGGCCGTGACAGTGGTCGGGACTAAGTTGACCGTTTTAAGTGTCAGCGTGAACCGACCCTAGGCAGGCCGGCCAGTATACTGCCCCCTACAATTTTGGGCGTATTATAAAAGAAGAGGAACCCTTTCGGATTCCTCTTCTTTTCATATGCTGATTATAATGTTCTGTGAGCCATAAGAAAATGGATAGCATTTTCAAAATTAGGGAGTTTGACTCACCGAACGTCTATGGTTATTTTATCAAAGAATTTAGTTTAGTCAATAAATCAAACTCCTTTCCCACATTTTAAGCAAAAATAAAAAAATAACTTGGTTTTCCTTTGTAAAATCATTTTTCACAAAGGAAAACCAAGTTCACTTATCTAATATTTAATCAAATTTAACATTATACTTGCTTATTATAATTACATTAAGCCAAATGCCTTAAGAAGAAGAATAACCATGAATACAGGTGCAAGGAACTTAATCATAACTGTATAAAGTACCTTTCTTCCCATTCTCTCACCATTCTTTTCTACCTCATCAATTATAGTTTGAGGCTTAGCAATCCAGCCTATAAGAATACAAGTAAGAAGGGCAACAAGTGGCATCATAACTGAGTTACTTAAATAATCAAGTACATCAAGAACCTGACCTACTGCACCATTAGGAAGCTTAAGCTCAAAGTAAAGCTTATTATAGCCAAGACATACAAACAAACCACCAATTACTGCAATAACAGTTTCAATAACACAAGCCTTAAATCTTGATATATGGAACTGATCCATTAAGCTTGATACAACTGCTTCCATAACTGATACTGCACTTGTGAGTGCTGCGAAAAATACCATAGCAAAGAATGCTGTTCCCACAAGATAACCAGCAGGTCCCATAGCCTCAAAAACCTTAGGAAGTGTTACAAACATAAGGGATGGTCCAGAAGCCTGCATACCCTCTGTTCCCATAAATGTATAAACTGCCGGAACAATCATAACACCCGCAAGTACCGCTACTGCTGTATCACAAAACTCAATTTGATTAATTGACTTTCCAAGATTAGCATCGTCCTTAACATATGAACCATAGGCAACCATAATACCCATAGCAACCGAAATACTAAAGAACAGCTGATTCATAGCGTCTACTAACACTGTGAAGAAACCACTTACAGTAAGCCCTTCAAGATTAGGTATAACATATACCTTAAGACCTTCTAATCCAGTTCTTGTTACACCTGATGCATCAGTATGACTGAGTGCTATAGAGAACACAGATATACCAATTACAAGCAAAAGAAGTATAGGCATAATTATCTTTGAAGCTGATTCTATACCCTTATTAACACCTCTAAACACAATAAATGCAGATGCTCCGAGGAATATTGCGAAGAACACAAGTGGCCATACCTCCTGAGTAATAAACCCAGTAAAATAACCATCCTGAGCTGCATCTACACCTTCACCTGCCAAAAATGCCACGAAGTACTTTATTACCCATCCGCCAATTACACAGTAGTAAGGCATAATAAGAAGTGGTACTAAACTTGCTAGTAATCCAAGTCCCTTCCAGCCCTTCTTAATCTCACTGTATGCAGTAAGTGGACTCTGCTTTGTTTTACGACCAATTGCAACCTCTGTTGTAAGAAGTGCATAACCAAATGTAAGTACTAAGATGAGGTAAATTACAAGGAATAATCCTCCACCATCTTTTGCAGCAAGGTAAGGGAATCTCCAAATATTACCCAAGCCTACTGCACTTCCAGCTGCCGCAAGAACGAATCCCAGGGAGCCGGAAAATGAATTTCTGCTTTTCTTATTAGTTTCCATAAATTCTCCACTCTCTCTTTCTTATTTTACAAGTAGCCTAATAATACCACAAAACTAGCCACAATAAAACAAATTTTTAACAAATAAAGTGGATTTGTCCTATTATTTTCAACAAATCCACTTTATATCATCATAACCAAGGCTATTTAATTATTATGGCCATACTGCCTAACTTCTCATATCTTTCCCAGAACCCATCAGCATCTCTCTCCATAATTCCCTGAATAGGGTCATGAACTATAACCACATTTCTCTCCAAATCATATCCAGAAAGCACCATACAGTGTTCACAATTATCCCAGGTGTAGGTTTTCTCGCCCCATTTTACACTAGAGCCAGTAGGTTGATTCTGCAGAAAATACACAGTATTCCATATTACAACTGGTGTTCCTTCTGACACATATCTGTATAATTCCTCTGGTGTACTGCCAGTAACATTTTTTGCGTTCAGCTCTGAACCCTGAGCATTCAAATACTTATTAGCTGTTCTTGTAAGTCCTGGAGAATATATACCAGCCCCACCTGATGTAAATGGATTACCTACATATCCTTCCACAAAATTTGTTCCGTATATTAGATAATCGCTGGCTATGGTAGTTTTCTCTAGCTCGAAACCATAGTACTTAAGAAGCATAGTAAGAGCTACCGATTCACAGCCCGTAGGAAGCTCTGGATGTTGATATATTAGTTCCATCTCTATAGCTACACTGGTTGGTAGTTCTGTCTTAGGACGGTCTTCCCACACTGTAATAGCATTACTAGAATCAATTATATCTTCTACCATCCTTCTACATTCCGCCTCAGTTTCAGCGTCCATGCTAGTAGCAACTTCATTTTGGGCATCTAGCAATGTTGCATCTGCAGGTGTTGATGTTTCCAATGATTCCTCACCATGTTTCTTCCTGTTATTAGAATTAATGTTTGTAATTCCAATAACAAATATAAGATATGCTAACAATAATGAAATTATAAAGGTCAAAATTCTGGTAATATTCTTCAAAAAATTATTCATATAATCTCTTACAAATCTATGTTTTAAATATACACTATTCCATTTAGTATTATAATAAATAGAATCACTCTTGTCTAATAATACTTTATTATAATTAGTATATATCAAATAACAAACATCATACAAAAGTGGCTACAAAATTCAAAACTTTGTAGCCACTAAAATATTTTACTTTGTTATATACGCTTCTGTCCTAGTTGATACTACTCCATCATGGTTAGTAGGAGTTGCTCCTCCCTTAGGAACAAGCACTATCTGGATTCCTTCAAGACGTTTTGCGTATCCCGCTGTTCCTGATGGTTCTCCATTTTTTGCCCAACCAAGCCAACCGTAGGACTGGGCGTGAACTCTATAGTAAATGTCATAGTAATTAGCAATCTCTCCAGTAAGCTTTATCTTTATAGCTTCAAGTCGCTTTGCCTCACCACTAGTTCCTGACATCTGACCATCAGTCATCCATTTTGATGAATCATTTTCATCACCCTGCCAACCGTAAGTCTGAACATGAGTGGTATAAGCTATGCCTCCTTCATAATCCTTATTTGTAAGTTTGATGTTAATTCCCTCAAGTCTCTTCGATTCACCTGAAGTACCTGACATTTCACCATTATGCTTCCACTTCTGCCAACCATAGGATTGCACGTGGGTTCTGTAGCTTACATTTGCTGTAGTCTCATTACCTGGTATAAATATTATCTCATCTGATACGGAAATATAAGCACTTTCGTCATGTGGCAAGGTTGAAGCTTTTATTTCTCCGTAGTCAAGACCAGGACCTTCTTCCCCTCTTTTAACCACAACTACCTGAATTCCCTCTAGTCTCTTTCCCAAGCCTGCTGTACCAGATGGCTGACCATTTTTAGCCCAACCAAGCCATCCATAAGACTGAGCGTGCACACGGTAATATACGTCATAATCATCAGCTGTAAGTCCTGAAAGTCTAATCTTAATTGCTTCAAGTCTTTTGCCTTCACCACTGGTTCCATTTCTTTCTCCGTCTGCAGACCAAGGCAGCCAACCATAGGACTGACAATGGGTAGTGTACTGTATTCCTAAGTCTTCTACACCTTCCACCTTAATCCAGATATCTTCTAATCGCTTTGCCTCTCCGCTGGTTCCTGACATTTCACCATTCTTCTTTATAGCCTGAGTATCTCCATATGACTGAATATGGGTATGATAGGATACGGTTACATCTTCGTTATCGTTATAGTAATGGCCAATATTATCATTGTAATATTCTGTTCTCAAATATATAAAGTCGACGTTTTCTCCATTATAGTATCCATCAGTAGAAATCCAAACATTATCAAAGTCAAAATCCTTAAAGGTTTCCTTCTTATTGTATTCTTCTCTTTCAAATGCAGTAGTATCAACTATGTAATCACCTGAGTCATATACAGCTTGTACATCATCATCTTCAGGGTAATAACAATTTGTTATATCACCAGTAGCTTCATGTGCAATTGCATACTCAATCCCAGTTAAATTAATACAATTCTTAACATTTCCGCCTTTCCCTACAATACCACCATATGCCGTTTCATCTCCTATAGCTACTACTGCTCCTCGATTTACACAATCAAATATATTTTTTCCCTCTGCAACAATTCCACCAGATACGGCATAATCAAATTTATAGGTTGCATTAACAGCAAGAGCATTGCCTATATTAACACACTCTCGTATTGCATTGTCCTGAGTCTTTCCTGGTGAAAAGCAACTTATTCCACCTACATATCCTTCATTTGGTTTTATCATCTCGTGTTTATCGTTCAAGTAAAAGCTTATAACCTGTATATTTGCTTTATTAATTACTTTCTCGATAATTCCATAATTTGTCTCCGCCACAGACGCTACAGACGCTTCATATGCATACATATAAATTCTGCCATCTACAAAGCAATTGCTTATTAATCCATAGTTAGTATTACAAACACCGCCTATATGATACTCATTCTTTTCTAAAATATAATTTCCTTCTTCATCTGTTCCTAATTGAATATTTAGTTCAAAATTTAAGTTTTTGATAGTTCCATAATTATTATTAATTATAGGACGTTTTACGTTTGTCAGTTTATATCCGTTACCATCTAATATACCAAAATAATTGTCAAAGAATTTCTCATTACCCTCTAGGTCAAGGTCATTCATAAGAACATAGTTTGCTGTATTGTCTCCAAACAAGTCTTCAACCGTATAGACATAAATAGGTTCCGCTGCTTCAACTTGTTCTCCAGAATCATCTATAACTCCCTCTGTAGCAAAAGCTGTAAGGGGCATTATAATTATACACATTACTATTGATATAAATATTGGCAATACTCTTGTCATTAATTTTTTAATCATATTTGCCTCCTGAATATATGTCTCATCCTGCAACTACTGTTTTTCTATATATGGGTCTGCGTAAACAGATATTATTCCACCATAGCTATCTGAAGGTGCTTCTTGGTTCTTAGGTACTATTACAATTTGAATACCTTCTAAACGCTTACCATAACCTGCTGTTCCTGATTCTTCTCCATTCTTTGCCCAACCTAACCATCCATAAGATTGCGCGTGAACTCTATAGTAAATGTCATAGAATTCTGACATTTCACCTGTGAGATTTACACATATAGCTTCTAGTCTCTTACCCTCACCACTGGTTCCACTCATTTCACCATTTTTCTTCCATGTTACAGGATCATCTAATTCACCCTGCCAACCATAAGACTGAACGTGAGTAGTGTAAATGATATCTCCTTGGTGGTCTTTATTTGTAAGTTTAATATCTATTCCTTCAAGTCTTTTGCCTTCGCCGCTGGTTCCACTCATTTGGCCATTATATTTCCACCCTTGCCAGCCATAGGACTGTACATGAGTTCTGTAGGCTACATTTATTGTTTCTGCGCCTGGAACTATTGGATTTACATTGCTTGTAGCTGTGCTATTAGTAATAGGCGAGCTACCTTCCTTAGCTACAAAGCTTTCTGTCTTTACTGACACGATATTCTCCATAGCTTTATTAAAGCTTTGTCCCTTACGTACTACAACAATTTGAATACCCTCAAGTCTTTTACCATATCCCGCAGTTCCTGCTGGTGCACCATTTGATGCCCAACCTAGCCAGCCATAGGACTGAGCGTGAACTCTATAATATATATCATAATCCTTAGCATCATCACATGTTAGCTTAATCATAATAGCCTCCAGACGTTTTGCCTCTCCTTCTGTACCGTTCATATCGCCATCAGCTGACCAAGGTAGCCAGCCATAAGACTGACAATGGGTAGTGTACTGAACTCCAAGATCTATGTCTTCGTCAGATTCCGTGCTGCTAACCACTATGTTTATTCCCTCTAGACGTTTTGCTTTTCCTGAGGTTCCTGACATAGCACCATTCTTCTTCCATGTTGTTATATCATCCGCCTCACCTTCCCAGCCATAGGACTGTATGTGGGTTCTGTAATTTACATTAACCTCTGGCATACCTACTGTTATGGTACATGTAGCCTTTACAACTTTCTTACCCTCTATGGTTGCTGTTATAATGGCTGTACCATTTGCCTTGGCATGTACTCCACCATATTGGTCTACTGTTGCCACATCTGGGTTACTACTTTCCCAAGTTACATCCTTTATGCTGGAATCTTCTGGAGATATAGTTTCTTCTAACTTCAGAAAATCTCCTACTCGAAGGGTAGTTGAGGTAGTGTTTAGTGAAAGGCCTTCAGGCCACTTTCTTATTACAAGTACTTTATTATCACAGGATACACTAACATCTGGTGTGTTTGTAACATCCAATACTGTAATATTATTTTTTTCACAATCTACTCTGTTTAGTTCACTATTGTTTTCCAAATTCAACTCTGTTAATTGGTTATTTGAGCAGCCTAACTCATACAATTTAGAATTGTTTTTCAAATCTAATTCTGTAATGTTGTTGCTGGCGCAATTAAATATCTTTAAATATGTATTGTTGGAAACATCCATAGAACTCAACTGATTGCCACCACAATATAATTCTATCAATTTTTTGCTATTGCTTACATCCAAACTGCTTATACTATTAGAATAACAATACAAATATTCCAATTCAGTGTGATTCTTCACATTTAAAGCAGCAATAGTGTTATTACTACATTTTAAATAAGTTAATTTTGTATTCTTACTTACATCTAATTCCGTTATTTTATTTTTTGAACATTCTAATATTAAAAGGGCTGTATTTTTACTTACATCTAATTTGGTTATTTGGTTATTGGAACAATAGAGACTTTCCAATTTTGTTAGTTTTGTCACATCTAATTCAGTCAACTTATTATATGTACTATTTATACTTTTCAGATTTATATTTGTGGATAGGTCCAATTCCTCTATATTATTATAGCTACATGACAAAGTCTCTAACTGTCTCAGATTAGTCAAATCCAATGATGATACATTACTACTAAAACAATCTATCTTAGTCAAGCTATAACATCCACTTACTTTTAGTGTTTCCAAGTTATCACAATTACGGCACTCTAACACTTCAAGATTAATGTTACTTGTCACATCTAAAGTTTTCATGTCATTATTGCCCACACTAAGACGAGTTAGCTTGCCAAAATATTCTATACCAGTAAAGTCAGCTATAGACATTTTTTCACATTCCATATAAGTTACCTTATCCAGCTCATCTAAAGATAAGATATCATCTTTATCTAAATCATATTTTTTTACAAATTCCCTAAAGTTTGCATCCGGAAAACTATCCGAATCAATTTCTACAGCACTATTAAAGGAACCTGACCAATCTTCCTCTGCCGCAAATGTATTAACCACATTTCCGTTGCCACAGATACCTACTGCCATAACACCGGCAAACGCAAATGTAACCATTCGTGTAAACAATCTACTTCCTTTTCTCATATTCTCCTCCTTGTATCTCCTAGTCTATTTTGTTACTTATAAATATCAGTATAAATATGTATATCATAATAAAAAACAATGCCAGATGGCATAGCCACCTAGCATTGATGTTATCACAATGGTAATTTATTAACAAGTTGATTTATGACTGAATATAGTCCAAATTAGCAGAAAAATACCTACGATAAAACCCAACAAAATTTCAATTTAAATTGTCGTAGTATAGCTTAATGCTATCCAACCAGCACCACTTTTTAATTTACCCCATATGATTCCAGAAACGGTTTTAAAGTCAACTATTGTGTATACTCCCCTATCTGTAATTAGTCCTACTACAGGATAACTTGTTCCTGGACCACTTCTTATGTTAAGGCCATCGGTAGTTACTTTTACTAGATATGGTTGCTTAGCATCTTGCCCTGGTGTATTTTCAGACTTGCCATCATCTACATTTTCATCTTTTATCCCCAAGGTTTTCAAAATTCCTTTTGCGTAGGCCACGCCGAATCTCGTACATTTTTCATCTGTATCTATCATCTTCACATCCTCTACATTATCCACAAATGCACCCTCACAGATTACAGCGGGGCAATTAGTCTGTCTGATAAATGCAAAATAGTCCGTTCCATTGCTTCCTACCCTAGTCTTAAGCCCTCTGCTGTTTTGATTTATTTTTATTATTTCTTCCTCGATATTATTAGCAAGATTTTTTCCAACGCCACCCACTATACTGTGATAGATTTCAAATCCATTTCCATTGCCAGCGTTATTGTGACACTCCACTGCCACATCTGGATTAAAGTCGTTGCATTTTTTTATCTTTTCATTAAGGGATTCATTACCATCCTCACTTCTGGATAAAAGCACTTCTATACCTCTTTTGCTCAGATAGGTGGCGCATGCCTTAGCCATCTTAAGATTTACATCTTTTTCTACTACAAATCCTACTGCTCCAGTATCACTACCGCCGTGACCTGGACTTACGAATACCTTTGGCATAAAAAACTCCTATAAACATATTCATTATCAAAATATGCTTATGGGAGTTTTTTGCTCTAAATCATCAAAAATACTTTCAACTGGATTTCTTTAATTATGTATTACTCACATTCTTTTACTCCGAATAATACTCTTCCAACTTTGCTCTACTCTTTACAAAGACTTCCTCCATCTGTGGGTCAAAATGACTTCCCATAGATTCCATCATAACAGAGTATGCTTGTTCAAAGCTCATAGCTTCTTTGTAGCAGCGCTTACTTACAAGTGCATCATACACATCAGCTATGGCCATTATTCTAGCCTCTAAAGGAATTTCTTCTCCCTTTAGCTTGTCTGGATATCCGGTACCATTCCATTTCTCGTGATGATGTCTTGCCACATTTTTGGCTATATTTACAAAATCCTCATCCTCCACACCTTGCAAGATACTTTCCACCAACTCCCCACTTCGTGGAGCGTGAGTCTGCATTATAGCAAATTCTTCATCAGTAAGTCGACCAGGTTTTCTAAGTATTTTATCATCGATACCAATTTTACCAAGGTCGTGCATTGGCGCTGCCTTAATTAAATCCTGGCAGAAATTATCCTCTAAAGACAAAATATGATTCTCCTTTATGGTATTAATCAGTATCTCTATTACATAGCTTGTACGTTTGATATGACCACCCGTATTACCATCACGGTTTTCTACCATATTTGCCATACCAAGCAAAACTTTGGCTTGAATATTTTGAATATGTTCTGTTTTAGCCTTAACCTCTCTTTTTAATGTGTGGTTGTACTCGCCTAGGAACTTTGTAAGCTTATATCTATCAGTTGCATTTTCAATTTCAAATAAATATCCAACAGGCTTATCTGCATACCATATGCTATTTATATGGCCTTCATAATGCTCTCCATCTTTATCAAGCTCGAATTCAGAATCATCCATTTCATCGTATTCATCTAACTCTACTTTTATAAAATCCAGAGAATCATGTTTGTTAAGTGGTCTATCTATCTTACTATTCTGTAGCTCGGGAAGTATATTAATGGCTAATTGGTTTGCTCCAAGATAATTTCTCTTTTTATCAAACATGATGTAACCATAGCTATCTTGTTTATCCAATGAACTTATAATGTTATCCTCTAAGCTATACACCGTTACCCGTCGATTTAAATAGAGCAAAATCCATCCATCGATAACAAATATAATTGGAGTTACCTCCACGTCCGGCGCTATCAATCTTCCTAATAAAAATACTGCTATAGTTACAATTTCTAATCCTATCAGCGCCCAAAGATTCTTACGAGATACAGAATTTTTCTTGCTTAAGCTATATACCAAAACAGCAATTCCTATCAAGAGATATCCATATAGAAGAACATAGAAAAAGCTATGACCAAAGTTATATTCAGGAATAATTCCAGTTGCGTCACCTATTTCAGTTAATTTTGCATCTTTGTAATATATTTCACTATGACCAATAGTAAGTACCATACTATATATAACAAAACTATACATAATGAGAATATTTTCCATCCATTTACGAAGGCTAATATTACACATCTTAAATATTACAATAAGTATGATAGGCGGTATAAAACATGCTCCTATATAATGAATCTTTTTTGCTATATATGCCTCTTCTAGTGTTTTTGACATAGCCATAACAAGATTGCCTGCATTACTTATGGTTACTAATGCAAGTATGGCTAAGAAATAATAGTTTAGCTTTTTTTCTCGAAAAAATAATATAAATATAATAAAATTGATCAGCGAAAGGGCTGACATTACTCCATAATATGCTGTCAAATATATCACCTCTTTTGTAAGTAGTTTATAGCAAGAAATAACCATTTCCTCCAAAAATATTTTTACATAAACTAAACCAATAATCAAATACTAATATCATAAATTTTATATTTTAATGGAGAAATGATTATGAATACAGATAATAATTTAGGTTCTCAGCTTGCAAAAGCATCTTTAGATCAAATTCCTACACCAAAAGAAAATGCAAAAGAAATTGTAGGATTAATTAAAAATAGTGGTAGAATATCTGGGTATCAGCTATCTGATGGCTCAAAGGTTTCTAGGGAAGAAGGAGTTTCTTTGGCTAAAGCTGGTGAAATCAAAAATGTTGGTATCTCACATAGAAAAGATACAGAGTATCTAAAGTCTATACCTGACGGAAGTGAAAATAATAATCTGGGTAATTTACCATCAATTAGTGAGTAAAATAAAAACTTTGTAAGAATAGGGTTTTTTCTGGCGACATTCATGGAACATTCCAGAATATGGGTCATCCACCAATTTTGTTCTGTAGAGCATTAAAAAAGCACATCATATCGATGTGCTTTTTTAATGCCGGCGACCGGAATCGAACCGGTACGGGAGATTAGTCCCGCAGGATTTTAAGTCCTGTGCGTCTGCCAGTTCCGCCACGCCGGCAAATTTTTTACAATATAAAATTGTTAGCGACCCGGAAGGGGTTCGAACCCTCGACCTCCGCCGTGACAGGGCGGCGCTCTAACCAGCTGAGCCACCGGGCCTAGTTATGAGCACTTAGACGGCAACGAGTTTTCCGAAGTTAGCGTCTTACGTGCGGTGCATGTCGGCACCCTTAGTGAAAGCAAGCTTTGCGATGCTTGAACTTAGTAGCCGACGAGTTATGTTTTCAATTAACTCTATAGTGGACGTTCGGGGACTCGAACCCGGGACCGTCCGGTTATGAGCCGGATGCTCTAACCAACTGAGCTAAACGTCCTAAAAATTAAAAAGCCGACGATCGGAATCGAACCGATAACCTGCTGATTACAAGTCAGCTGCTCTGCCAATTGAGCCACATCGGCTTATTCAATTGTAGTACTTAATAGTACTAGTGACCCCAACGGGAATCGAACCCGTGTTACCGCCGTGAAAGGGCGATGTCTTAACCGCTTGACCATGGGGCCAAAGTTTAAAAAAAAGCTCCCCCTGTTGGACTTGAACCAACGACGCCCTGATTAACAGTCAGGTGCTCTACCGACTGAGCTAAGGAGGAATAATAAAGGTATGTACCTTCAGAACTTCACACAGATGAGATTTTCATCTCTTCACAAACATTCTCCCGTTTTATAAGAAACCTCTAAGGATAAGCCCTCGACCTATTAGT
>SVEI01000076.1 GCA_015057445.1 Lachnospiraceae bacterium
CCTAATCATTTTTCGGCAAGCTGGCAATACTTAATCCGTTAATTGTTCGCAACTGACTTATAGCCAATTCTCTCAATAATATCATTCTATCCTTCTGAGACTTATTCTGGTTAATCAATACTGCATTGTAACTCTCCAAATTAGCTAATACAAGCAATTGATTAATAGATGCTGCATCTCGTATATTTCCCTGTTTACCATTATTACTATCTCGCCATTCCTTAGCCGTCATACCAAATAGGATTACATTTAGCATATCAGCCTCATTAGCATATGTAAAGGATATCTGTGCCGGTGTGATCTCAGGCAATATTAGATTATCCTTTATAGCGTCTGTATGTATACGATAATTAATCTTGGATATCTCGCGATGAAGATTCCAGTCTAAGGACAGTCTGCTATTCTCATCAGTTTTTAAACGCTTATAATCCTTAATGATATACAGCTTAAATTCCGCTGAAATCCAAGATGCAAATTCCAACGCAATGTCTGAATGAGCAAATGTGCCACCATATCTACCGGATTTTGAAACGATACCAATAGCATTGGTACTCTCTATCCACTTTTTTGGAGACATAGTGAATGCATTAGCCCCTGCTTCTTTTTTAAACCCGTCGAATTCGACGGGTTTAAAATCTTCATTATGAAGCATCTCCCACAATCCCAAGAATTCAATTACATCCTTTCGTCTCAACCAATTCTTAATTACATCATCTGGTGCATCACTCTTATACTTAGCAATATCCGTCAGCGAAATATAATCGTTCTCAAAATCTGTGGTATAGATTCCAATATCAATATCTTTTGCATGTATTACTTCTTTTACCATCTTAGCCATATAACATATCCTCCTTCTTACTTATCGAACTTATGTTCTTATTTTATCATATCGAACCTACGTTTGCAATAGATATAAACAAAATCCATAACTAAAAAAGGGAGTTTTCACTCCCTTTAGTTTCCACATCTATACAACCAGGTTTTACCCAAACAACATCTTTGCCGCCTGCTCTAACGCCCTACGTTCTTCTACGTCATCATAAGAGGTCTGCTTGTCATCAATTCCCCTCACAACATTTATGGAAAACAAACCATCTCTATTACAATAAAACAGAATCTTTTTTACTCCATTTATTTTCACTCTTGCCTCAGCATTTCCCTCTGGGTACAGCTTTACCATCTGTATCTTATCTGATGATAATGCAGCCACAAAGGATATATAGTGTTGCTTAGTCATATCGTGATCTATGCGAACATAGTATTCATCTTCAACTCTTTCAATGAATATCATATGGTTCTCATCTGTTTCCTCGGCCTGACAAGGTGTAAGCAATATCCCATGGCAATGTATAACCGCTTCTCCCATACTGTGAATAACATTTCCACATACTGGGCATACATAGAATTTTGACCGTAGCATATTTGCTGATACATTTACATTACTAACGGCATTTCCAGAGATAAGCTCTGTTATGGAAACACCCAAAATACTTGCCAAAGGTTCTAACAAGGAAATGTCCGGATAGCCCTTGGCTGTCTCCCACTTGGATATGGCCTTATCTGAAACGCCTAATCTCTCCGCTAATTCTGCCTGTGTCATATGATTTTTTTCACGCAGTTCCTTAATGACTGCACCTGTAACATATTGATTCATATTATGCACCTCCGTATGTATATCATAACTGAAGGATGTGGGGTTTACTACCTACGGAAAGTAGAGTTACCTCTTACTCACCCTTTGCCCACTTAACTATAGGCTCAATATACTTCTTATCCGATATATCATAGGACTTTGCGATCATCTCTACCATAATCTTTTCCTCTTCGGTTTTGTCCTTTTTAGCTTTGAGGGCGCCTACAAACATCTTCATCATGGCCTTTGAAGGTGCAGACATTTTCTCGTAATTAAAACCGCCCTGGCAATAAAATATGCTTACTCTCTTATGCTCCTCCTCTGTAAACCATTTCTTCATAGATACCTCTATGTCCGGGTTATCATTAGGACTACCACCCACACAAAATACTGCTAATCTTTTATCATTCCATTTCTTCATATTATTCTTAAACCACTTTAATTTGCTAACGCTTCCTGCTAGGGCCCATCCACCAAATATTATGGTGCTATATTTGTCAAAATCAAGCTTACTGGCATCGCCTAATTCAACACATTCACACTCTAAATCTTCTCCAATCCACTGTGCATATCTTTTTGTAAACCCTGTCTGTGAATTATAAATTACTATTGTTTCATTACCCATCTTTTTATCCTCCATGTATTAAACTCTATCTTTTCTCAATGTTTTCATTAACCCTACTCTTAAGGTTATCTTCCATCTTTATTATGGTAGCTATAGTTATCTGTATATGTTCCTCTGGAATACCTTCAAACATCTTGGTCATAATCTTTGTACTCATCTCATCATTCCTCTGACAAAACTCTCTGCAATACTCAGTAATCTCTATACGCTGCTTCCTCTTGTCCTTCTCGTCCACAGCTATGCGCACAAAACCCTTCTTCTCAAGCTTAAGCAATATCTGCTTTACATTCTGATGTGAGCTTCCCATTATTTCAGCCAGTTCCTTCACCGTAGGACTTTCCTTACACATATCGATACAGATGATTGCAAAAAATTGCTTCCAGCTAATCTCCTTCATGTCATTATCTGCAATAGCCTGAAATCTGTTGTCAAATGCGCTTAATAGTCCTAGCAGAAAATATGATGGTTCAATGCCGGTGAAATCTACCTTGTCGCTTCTAATCACTTCATTAATATTCATTATTATCAACACCCTTTCAAATAGGTAATATATTACTCTTTCTATAAGGTAACATATTACCTATTTATTGTCAATAGAAAAAGGCGGAAATATTTCCGCCTTCTCTACATACATTTATATTCGTCACTTATTTCACAAGATTTATTATTCTCATAATATCTTCTACTGCACAACCTTAAATGCTCTCACATCTTGTATAATGAGATCTGTTTTCCCGAAAATCATTACAATAACATTTCCCTTTGAACTCTTATATATGCTATAGCTTTGTTCCTCCGTTATATTAAAATAAGTCTTAACCTGCTCTAATATCTCATCCTCTAATTTATTTTTTTGTATCTCCGAATAAAACAGACCATTTTTCGACAAAAATCCACTTGCCACCTCAGGATGATAACCACCTATTATTAACTCATAATCTGTTGCATCAGTTACATTTATTTCCTCATAAGCCTTAGGTGATTCGTATCCTACCACATCTGACTCACTCTCAATCAAATCCACATCACTACCTATGGCTTCATCTCCCTGTGGAACCACTCTAACTCCATTAGAAAAATGAATTTGTATCTGACATATAGTATTACTATGCTCGTAATAATATACCACCATATCTGGAGCTTCATCATTAATTAAATCTCTTAGACTCTCAGGAAAGTCAGTATTGTAAACATTGTACTCTACCTTTTGTCCTTCACACTTACCCATTAGCTTGTACTTACTTTTCATATCAAAGCTTCCACGTCTTGTACTCTGATTTATTGCATACTCAATCTTAGCATCCTTTATGTAATAAACCTGATAACCTTCCTTCATATCTTTAAAACATCCAGAAACACTCCAAATTCCGGTCCAACAAATCAATGCTCCAAAAGCAAATCCAATTATAATGTCAAAAAATATTTCCTTAAATGTATAGCCACCTTTAGACTTTATCAAATCCACTAATTTATATATAGCCATACCCAAGCAAGCCACACCGAACCCTACCACGAATACCATCTTAATCAGCTGATTTCTAAGGGCACTCTGGCCTATATCCTGTGCAGTCAAAAAGAAAAATACAGAAACCACCATAAAAACAGCATATATAACCATAAATGCTTTGCTATCTCTTTTCATAAGTACCTCCTAATAATTACTCATCTTCTTTCCCTCATCTTAAATAGTAATTAAATATCTAGAAAAATACTATCACACAACTAATTCATAATAAAGTTCAAAAAGCCTTAAATAAGAATAAATAATGCGACTATCTTGCACTATATATGTCCAAGGGCCATAGTGAGAGTTGTTACACACAAATGTTATATGAGACGTGCCGACACATCGCAAGCATAGCTTGCTCAGTGTCGCGACGTTCGTCGTATACAAAACAGCATAAAAATAGCTGCATATGAGTAAACTCACTGCAGCCATTTTTATGCTATTCTGTGCACGTCTCATTGTAACGCGCAAATGTAGCCTCATGTATAGCCATTGTCACATCCGCCTTATTCATAGTATAAATGTGAACACCAGCAACTCCATTCGCCTTTAGATCTGCCACCTGATTGATAGCATACTCTATTCCTGCCTTCTTCATATCGGCAGGATTATCACCGTATTTAGCAATTATTGAGCTAAGTGCATTAGGCACAGATGAACCTGCCAGCTTAACTGTAGTTCCAAGCTGGTTAGCACCTGTAATAGGCATAATACCTGCGTGAACAGGAATAGTTATTCCTGCCTTATCAAGCTTCTCCATAAAGCTGTAGAATATATTATTATCAAAGAAAAGCTGTGTAATAAGACAATCAAGTCCCTTATCAACCTTCTCCTTAAGATACTTAATATCCTCATCCTGATTTGCCGATTCAGGATGTACCTCTGGATAACATGCACCTGCTATAAACATATCTCCCGATGTCTTAATCTTAGGAATAAGGTCTGAGGCATATCTAAAGTATCTGTTCTCAAACTCCTCGTCACTCATAGTCTTTGGCTGGTCACCTCTTAAGGCAAGGACATTATTGATACCCTTCTTCTTAAGTTCAAAAAGCAAGCTATTTAAACCTGCCTCGTCCATACCAACTGCAGTCATATGAGCTAAAGCCTCAACCTCACAAATATTTTGTATGTATGCAGCTATGGTAGCAGTTTTCTTGGAATTGCTTCCTCCTGCACCATAGGTAACACTGATAAAATCCGGTTTTAGAAGCTTAATCTCATCAAGTGTCTTATATATTTCATATATATCATCATTTCTCTTTGGTGGAAAAACTTCGCAGGAAAAGCTAGTCTTTCCTTCATGTGCCTTACTTAACATTGTCATCCCCCTTTTCTACAATTTCTAAAAATTTCTCATAAAGCTCTGGTGCTTCCTTCTTCATACTAACAGGCTGAAACTTGCTATTTATAAAGCAATGTGAAGTCTTAGCCTTGTGTTTAATATGAGTCATAGTCTCGTCATAAATTACATAATCAAAATAAAATCTAAGTGGCGTAACCTTTTCAATCTTAGCTACTATCTTAATAGTTTCCCCAAACCTTATGCTCTCCTTAAATTCCCCATGAAGTTCAAGAACAGGAATCATGTATCCCATTTCCTCGAACATCTCCATAGGCATGCCATAATGCTGAAGCATCTTAATACGACATTCCTCTAGGTATCTAGCATAGTTTGAGTGATGCACCACTGCCATCTTATCTGTCTCGTAGTAGTTTATTTCTCTTTCATAAAACTGAAATTTTTCCATTTTTTCTCCTTATTTCCCCAATGTATAACACTTCATTGTTAGTTTACATAACACAAAATGATTGTTTCACAAAACATAATTCTATAACCTATTTCTTATTTCCACCTGGTCTATAATTTTTAAACAACTCTAAAGTTTTTGATACTGCTTCTATGGAATGTTCTTCATCTGGAATATGCTTTTCCTTTTTTGTAGCACTATAACCTTGATTTGTTTGCACATTATTTAATGTTGAACCCGTTATAGCTTGCTGTCCATTTACAAATGTTGCATCGGCCTGTACCACTGGTTGTCCACTTACAAAGGCTGTATCGGCCTGTGCCACTGGCTGTTCAGCTACAAAGGCTGTATCGGCCTGTACCACTGGCTGTTCACTTACAAATGCTGTATCGGCCTGTGCCACTGGCTGTTCATTTACAAATGCTGTATCGGCCTGTGCCACTGGCTGTTCATTTGCAAAGGCTGTATCGGCCTGTACCACTGGCTGTTCATTTACAAATGCTGTATCGGCCTGTACCACTGGCTGTTCACTTACAAATGCTGTATCGGCCTGCACCACTGGCTGTTCATTTACAAATGCTGTATCGGCCTGCACCACTGGCTGTTCATTTACAAATGCTGTATCGGCCTGCACCACTGGCTGTTCACTTACGAACGCTGTATCAATAGGCATCTGTCCATTCACTTGTTCCTGATTGTATTGCATCTGCTGGTTTGTCATAGGATTTTGCTCCGTAGCAGCCACCTGCTCCTCGAACATCATCTCCATCTGATAGCTTCCGTCTTCTTCCATAGCTCTTGCCTTCATTCGCTCATAGTAAAGTTCGTGTGACAAAAGCTGCCCTAACTCTAATATTTGAGTATATCTATCTTCCTTGCTTAACTCCTTAAGGCTTCCCATAAGCTCTGCCTTGTTCTTAGCAATAAGTTCTGCCTTTTCCTGAAGAGTATTTATCATAATACCATATTGATTAGCTACTAAATCGTACGCCTGAGCAACAACATCATTTACCTCTGTAAGCATTTCATCAGTATATATAAGGGATGCTGCGTAAATATCATGTGCTGTTCTAAGAGCTTGTTTTTCTTCTCTATCTAAGCTCTCCGCCTTAAACGCAGTTCCTATTGTAGACATTCTCTTTGTAACTCTGATACGACTTGCAGTCTGCTCTGCTTCATAAATTATCTCTTCGGCTTCCTTCTTTGCGTCATTGATAATTTTTCCTTTTCTATCATTAAATTCTCTATATATCTTAAGTTCACCATTTACTATGCTTTCTAATTCTCTAAGCATCATAATGGTTTCATCCTTATTTACGGCAACTTTACCAGCACCAAAAGGAACACTTTGTCCGTTTTCCACTGAATCTATTAATTTTTCTATAATCTGCTCTGTTCTTCCCTTATCCATTATGTTCTCCTCACATTTATCTTACTCACAAAAACCACACCCTACATAATACAATTATTTTCTGAATTAATCAAGCATTTGCTTATCTCTACACAAAAGGTTCACAAACATACAAAGAGCACAGTCCCCATACAACTGTGCTCTTTAACCCTCCAATGCACTAAAAGTGCAATATTAGCTTTTTATGTACATATAATATCTTCAACCTGCGTGTTCATAATAGACACAGTCAAACACTATATGTATTCTACTTATATGACACCAATTCACTAACTTCTTTTCTTGGAACTGGGTCTGGTATGAATTTAGGGATTCCTACTGGAATAAGTGCTGCCACTGTCTGACCCTCTGGTAAACCGATTATATCCGCCACCTTTGCATCATCAAATATACCTAGTATGCAACTACCTACACCCTTTTCATGTGCTGCTAAGCAAAATGTCTGCGCTGCAATTCCAGCATCAAACATCTCCCATGCTGCGCCCTTGCTTGTGGTAAATGATCCATCTCTTTCGTATCCACATCTTCCATTAATCTGGGTGAGAACCACCAGGGTATTACACTGTGCTAAAGTCTTAATGTTGCCTTCAAATCCAAGTAAAGTCTCATCTTTAATCTTCTCTATCATGGCTTTATCCTGAACAACAACATATCTTGCTGTCTGTGTATTCTTCCAGGAAGGAGCCGTTCTCGCCACATCTATAATGGAATCCATTAACTCCTTGCTAATCACTTCGTCTGTATAGCGTCTAACGCTTCTACGTGACTTTATGCATTCTATTGCGTCCATTAATTAATCTCCTTGTTATAAATTCTAGTAAAATTCACTGACAAGTTAGGCCTAATCTTCTTGAAACTCATCCGCTTATGTGTTACTCTAAACACTGTGTAAGTCAGATAAGTGATTGCGGCTGCCGTATGGCAGGTGAGGAAAGTCCGGGCTTCATAGGGCAGGATGCCGGATAACGTCCGGTGGAGGCGACTCCCAGGCTAGTGCAACAGAAATATACCGCCTACTTAGGTAGGTAAGGGTG